>JAYVBB010000486.1:0-5559 GCA_043750715.1 Pseudomonadota bacterium
GCTTCGAGTTCGACCTTTTGGCCAAAGGCCGAAAACGCTGAAATTGGGCAGCCGTGTCGTGGCGGGAAACACGGACAGGTACAGTCTTCCGCTTCAGGATCCGATGCGTAAGCATGCGAATTCTTGCCTCAGTCCTCGGACTCCTTCTATACGCGCAAGGCGCCATGGCGCTGCCTGCCATGCGAGACCATTGGCATTTCCTGTGCGCGCCGAAGGGCGCGACGAACAAGCTGCTGGGGTCCGCCAAATCCAAGATGAGCAGCGCCTCGGGCGAGCTCGAATCGGGCATCGCGACGTTCAACTACGCCTGCGTGCTCAGCGCCGCGGAAGCGCGCCAGTTCGACCTGCAAATGGCGAAGTTCCAGGAAGGTGGAGGCAAGGGCAAACAGCCGGTGCTCTCCCACTCCAATTCCAACGGCTGGCTCAAGAGCGCGGCGCAGAAGCTCAGCGCAGCCGCCAAATCCAAAAAAGCCGATCCGAAGGCGAACTACTACCTCGCCTACGCTCTTGGCCTCCAAGGCGACGACTGGGCGGTCAACCGCTTCGACGACGCAATCAAAGCAGACAGTGACCTGTCCCCTGAAGCGACCATCGGCATGGCCGAGTTCCTCTTCGACAAAAAGGGCGCCGCAGCCGCGAACGACTATTACAAAAAGGCCCTGAAGTCGAAGAAGACGCCCGTGCAGGCCTATGCCCGCTACAAGCTGGCCTGGGTCGCCTACGTCAACGGCGCTCAGACCAAGAACCGGGCGGCGCAAAAGGCCGCGATCACTTCGATGGCGAAGCTCTCGAAGGACATGTCTCAAGGCAAGGGCGCGGCGCTCGCGTTCTCCAAAACCGTCAACGAAGACATTCTTTCGCTCGTCGTCGACTACGGCGACCAGGTCGAAGCGCAGAAGATCCTGCAGGCGGTCGGAGCCAAGGACGTCTACGCGATCTTCCTCGAGCGCATGGCTTACACGAAAGTCCAGGCCAACGACTCGGCCGGTGCCTACAAGCTCTTCCAGGCCGCGATCAAAGAAAAGCCGAACGCCTACGCGACGCTCCAGCTCAGCGTCAACGTCGCCGGTCTGGCCGCGCAGATGGCGAACGTGCCGCTGGTCGTCGCCAACATGAAGATCATTGTCAACAACTACATCAACGAGAAGTCGCAGTGGCGGCAGAAACAAAAGGCCGCCGACCTCAAAAAATCGGACAAGCAGATCGAAGATCTTCTGCACCAGTACGCTACCGCGATCGACCAGCAGGGTAGGGCCGAGAACAAGCCTCCGTATCTCAACGCGGCGCTCGATCTCTACGCGCTGTTCCTGAAGACTTTCCCCAAGTCCGACAAGACCTACGACGTCAAATTCTTCAACGGCCAGCTGCTCTACCTGCAGAAGAAGAACAAAGAGTCGGCCGACGCGCTGACCGCCATGATCAACGAGAACCCGAAGGGCAAGTACACCAAAGACGCCCTCGACCTGATCGTGACGTCCGCCCAGGTCGCGCTCGACAGCGACAAGACCAAGTACACGCTGCCGGCTCCCGGTTCGATGAAGAAAGAGTTCAAAATCCCGCCGGTCAAGGTGACCTACGCGAACGCGCTGGATCTCTACGTGAAGTACGTGCCAGCGGCGAAGAACCCAAACGCGGCCGCGATGTGGCACGCCACGGGCTCGGTCTACTACGACTTCGGACACTACAAGGACAGCTTGCCGCGCTATTTCGCGCTGATCAAAGCCTTCCCGGCCGACGTCCTGTCGAAGAACGCCGCGGCGCGGATCTTCGAGTATTACAAGCTGCAAAAGGGCGAGAAGGGCTACGAGTCGATCAAGGAAAAGCTCGCCGTCGTGCCGCAGCTGAAGTCCGCGCCCGAGCTGGCGCCTTACTTCGCGGCGCAGGGCATTCCGCTTGCGGAAGAGAAGCCCGCCAAGGCCGAGAAAAAGGGCAAGAAAAAGAAGAAAAAAGCCGCCGTCGAGGAAGACGACGAAGACGAGCAGGAAGACGGCGAAGCGACGACCGTTTCCGACACCGAAGAGTCGGAAGACGAATGACGGCCGGCGCCTCGCTTGGGATCACTGTTTCGTGAAGGTGCCCACGAAGCCGTCGCTAATGGTCAGCGTGAACGTCGTCGGGTTCGACACGGTGATCTTGAAGTTGGAGTTGACTATGTGCGTGCAAACGAATCCCGTGCAGGCATAGCTGCCGTCGGTGCCGACGTTCGCATCGCGCCATTTGAGGCTGATCGCGTTCGCGTTCGCGTAGATCGTCGCCGGGCCGCTGTTCGACACGTAGACGCCGTTCTCGAGGATGCCGGCGGTGCCGCCTCCGTTTTGCGCGAGTTCGCGCAGCAGGTCGTAAACGCAACCGCCGCCGCCGCCGTTCTGCTCGCAGCGGTCGATGCGGTCGAAAATGTCGGCTTTCGCGGCACCGGCAAAGGTCAGACAAACGAACAAGGACAAGAGAATGCGTTTCATGGGGACTCCCTCAGGTGAATGGTGCGACGAGGCTACCCGCGGCGTTTGCGTCTTAGCAATCCGGCAGGTTGGCATACGATTGACGTCATTTCAGGGACTTAACCTGGATTTTGCAGGGCAGATCCCGCCTTGCCCCTGGGTGGTGCGCTTGGTATAACGGCCGTCTGCGACCTCCCGGAGCGCAGAGTGATAGCTAGATCCCGGGTGATGCACGACCGCGAACCCCGCCAGGCCCGGAAGGGAGCAACGGTAGTGAATCGCGCAGGTGCTTGGGCCATCTAGCTATCACCCTGCGCTCCGGCTTTTTTTAGGGTAGGTTGGTCCCAAGATGACTTATCAGCCTCTGGCTCGAAAATACCGACCCTCCCGCTTCAGCGAGCTCGTCGGACAGGAAGCCGTCGCGAAGGCCCTGGCCAACGCGATCGGCATGGGCAGGGAGCCGCGGGCTCTGATCTTCACGGGTGTGCGCGGAGTCGGCAAGACGACGGTCGCCCGGCTTTACGCCAAGGCGCTGAACTGCGAGAGCCGCCTCGAAGGCGCCGAGCCGTGCAACGTTTGCGAGAGCTGCCTGGCGATCACGCGAGGCAACCACGAAGACGTGCTCGAGATCGACGGCGCGTCGAACAACGGCGTCGGCGACGTACGCGCGCTCCAGGAAACGGTCGAGTACCAGGCCCAGCGCTCGAAGTTCAAAGTCTACATCATCGACGAAGTGCACATGCTTTCGGGAGCAGCCTTCAATGCGCTGCTCAAGACGCTGGAAGAGCCGCCGTCTCACGTCGTCTTCGTTTTCGCGACCACCGAAATGGGCAAGGTCCCCGAGACGATCCTGTCGCGGTGCCAGGCCTTCTATCTCAAGAAACTGACGACGGCGCACATCTTCGGCCGCCTCAAAGAGCTCTTCGCCAAAGAAGGCATCGCCGCGGAAGACAAAGCCGTCGCCGTCATCGCCCGTGAGGGTCATGGCTCGATGCGCGACGCTTTGACGCTCGCCGACCAGGCGATCGCCCTAGGCAAAGGCCAGGTGACGGTGCAGAGCCTAGGGCCTATCGTATCGAACCTGTCGTCTTCGCCGTACCTCGACCTGCTCGGCGCCCTGATCGAAAGAAACGCCGAGCGTGCCGTGCGCAACATCGGGCGCCTCGACCAAGGCGGTGCCGACTTCGTGCAGGTAGTCGAAGAGACCGCCCAGCTCGCCCGCCACGCCTTCGTCGTGCAAGGGCTCGGAGTGAAGGCGCTCGATCTGGCGCTGCTTGGACTAGACGACGGCGAAGTGACGGAGCTGACCCGGCTCGCGGGCCTGGCCCAGCCTTTCGACCTCAACCGGATCTTCCGGACTCTCGTGAAATGCCGCACCGAACTCGACGGCTCGGCGCTCGACCGCTTCGTGCTCGAAAATTACCTGTTCGAATGGTGCTTCGATCCGGGCCTGCCCGAGCTCGAAACGTTGCTCGCCGGAGCGCCCAAGGCGAAAGCTCTTGCAGCCGCCGGACCGAGCCGGATCGGACCGCTCACCGCGGCGCCTCAAGCGCCCGCGCCGAAGGCACCGGTCACCGTCGGCCCGCTTGCGGCCGCTCCAGCCTTTGCGGCCCCGAAGGCGCCCCCGGCGCCTGTCACAGACAGTCCCTCGCCGCAGGCGCTGCAAGGCGCGACCGCTCGTTCGCTACCCGGTAGCTGGCGCCAGCTCGTCGACGCCTGGAAGCAGCAGAAACCGCTGCAGGCCCGGAAGCTCGAGGAAGCCCACCCCCTCGAGTACTCGCCCGACCGCATCGTGCTGGCGATCAGTGAGCAAAGCTTCGCCTCCAAGGCGCTCCTCCAAAAAGACGAGCAGCTCCGGATCCGCGACCAGTTCAAAGAGCTCTTCGGCTTCACCGGCGCCCTCATCGTCAAGGCGAAGGCCCAGGAAGCGGCTGCCGCGGTCCCGGCTCCGGAAAACGTCCTGACGGAAAAGAGCCGCGAATCCGTGGCGCGGAGAGAGCAGCTGATCGAAGACGCGAAGAACGCCCCGTTCACGCGCGATCTCGTCCAAGCCTTGGGCGGGACCATCGAAGATGTTAAGATCCCCGAATAAAGGACGTTCGGGCGATGGCTTTCACCAATTTCGACACCAAAGAGATCAACTGCAAGATTCTCTTTTTCGGCGCCCGCGGCTCGGGCAAGACCGAGAACCTGCGCTCGATCTTCAAGAACACGTCCGCGGAAGTGAAGAGCGGCCTGCTCGAGCTCGACGACGCCGGCCAGGGCCCGACCAAGTTCTTCGACTTCCTTCCCGTGAGCCTCGGCCCGGTGAAGGACTTTCACCTGAAGCTGCATCTCTTCACACTCCCGGCGAATCCGCTTTATGAATCGGTGACGTCGGTGATCATGAAGGGCATCGACGGCTTCGTCTTCGTCGCCGACTCGCGGGTCGAATCGATGGCCGACAACGTCGAGGGCCTCATCGCCGCGCGCCGCCTCCTCACCGAGGAAGGCTACAACGTCGCCGACATGCCGCGCGTCATTCAATACAACAAGCGCGACCTGAACGACCTGGTGCCCGTCGAAGTGCTCCGCCAGGAACTCAACCCGGGGAACGTCCCGGACCACAAAGCCGTCGCCACGCAGGGCATCGGCACCATGGAGACCCTGCAGTCGATGGCAAAGCTCGTTTTGAAGAAGATCGCGCCATGAGCCTACTCGTCAAATGCCCGACCGACTACGCGGTCCTCCTCTGCGCCGTCCCGGACGAGCGCGGCATCCTGCGTTTCCCGACCAACGATTCGACCGAGCTCCCGGGGCTGAGCTTCGCCGTCGAGGCGGGGCTGCCGATCAACGACCAGCTGATCCTGATCGCCGAAAAATCGCTCAACGCGCGCTTGCAGGGCAAGCTCGACGTCTCGCAGGACTTCGCCGATCCCGTCGTGCGCGTCGACGGCCAGGCGGCGACGCTTTACGTCGCCACCGTGGCCGAGGGCGCCAAGCGCTCCGACTCGTCCTGGCCGAGCCTTCCGGACATCCTGCGGGCCCTGCCGAAGAACAAGGGCCGCGTCCCGTACCTTCGGGCCTGGCAGGTGCTGACGGGCGGCCTGAAGCTCGACAGCAAAGCGGTCGACATGGCGGA
>JAYVBB010000487.1:0-1882 GCA_043750715.1 Pseudomonadota bacterium
GACATCCTCAGCGGGACTCTGCCCGATTTCTCTCTTTACATCCCTGACATGAAGAACGACGGCCACGACACCTCGGTTACCTATGCCGATCATTGGTACAATGGCGCCTTCGGCCCGCTCTTGGATAATCCCGCGTTCATGCAGGACATGCTTCTGATCACGACGTTCGACGAAGGTTCGACCTTCGGCGACAATCGCATCTACACCAGTTTCTACGGACGCGGCGTCAAGGCCGGCTCCGTGCATACGCAAAAAATCTTTCACTACGACATTCTGAAAACCATCGAAATTGGCATGGGCCTCAGCAGCCTGGGCGAGCAAGACGACGAGAGCGCCGTCATTCAGGGAGTTTGGCAATGAGTGAAGTTGATCCTCCGATGGCGTCGACCGGAAGAAAGCTGCTCTCACTCCGAGCCGTGTAGCGCCGCGTTCATGACCGAGCGTCGGACGAAGACCACATGGCACACCGTGCCTGCGATCGTCAGCAGGTGGAAGATCTCGTGGGCGCCGAACGACTCGGTGCCGAGGCGCTGCGTTCCCAGCCAGTCGATCACGGCTCCGACCGAGTAGGAAACGCCGCCGATGAACAGCCAGAAGAGTCGCCTGGCGCCGACCGAACGCCAAAGCCGCGGCAATGGAATCAGCCCGATCCAACCGAGCGCCAGGTAAGGGGTCACGACTGCCCAATAGGGTGGCGCCGGCAACGACCACTTCAAAACGATCCCCGTCACGGCCAGCGTCCAGGTCAGGATGAGGAGATTGCGCCGGAACGCCGTCTTGCCCGTCAGAAACCACAGGACGGGGGTATTCGTCCCCGCGATGAGCAGATAAATCGCGCTATGGTCCATCAGGCGGTAGACGTCCAGACGGTCCAGCGGCAGCACGAGCGCGTGAAAGAGCGCGCTCGCCGCATAGCAGAACATCATTCCCACGCCGAACGCCGCGAAAGGCAACGGGTGAAAACCCTGCCGCCTGGCCCTGACGATCAGGTCGATCGTTACGACGATCGATACCAGGAAGGCCGCGCCGTGCGTCGCGGCGCTGATAGGATCACGAAGCAGAACGGCGAGACTCCTGACGGGCGTCCGGTTCATCCCGGCGCGCCCTCATCTTACCCCGACCCGGCATTCTTTGCCCGGTTTAGACGGGTCCGGATCCTGCTAAAATAAGGGATCACCTGCAACTGCGGCCTCGGCGGAAAATGAACAGCAAGGTCTCCACACTCTTGCAGTGGGCGGTCGTTCCCGTCTGCTCCCTGACGTTTCTGGGCGTCGTCGCGTATCTCGGCCTCGGGCACAGCCAGCTCAAAGCCTTGGACCTGTTCGTCTGCTGGGAACCGCAAGCGCAGTTCACAGGTTACTACGTCGCGAACGAGCTCGGCATGTTCCGCGAAGAAGGCCTGAAAGTCACCATTCGCCACGATTTGGGCGTCGGCGAAAGCCTCACCGAGGTCGTCAAGCGTGACGACGCCTTTCTGGCAACGCTCTTTCCGAACGTCCTGTCGTGGATGGAAAACAATCCCAAAGTCGACGTCTTCGGCGTGATCACCACCGGATGCAACCTGGGCTGGGCGACGAACGTGCCGCGCGCGGAGTTGAACGAAGTCTTAACAAAAAGCCCGTTGCAAAGTTGGTGGGGTCCTCAGGACCTGATGCTGAAGAGCTACCTCAGAAGCCGGGGCTACTCCACCGACGACCTCGCGAGCCGGGTGCAGGCCGGCGTTTCGGCGGATCCGAGCAAAGGCAAGGCGGGCGTCCTGGCCATGCGTTACAACGAGCTGCTCGATTCCGCCCAGTTCATGGGTCAAAACACCGAGTTCACGACTTACTGCGACCTCGACTTCCCGATCTTCGAGGACGCGCTCATGGGACGGGCTGCTTCC
>JAYVBB010000488.1:0-1555 GCA_043750715.1 Pseudomonadota bacterium
CGACGCTGAAACCCCACTCTTCGGACCAGAAGTAGCTGATGCCGCCTTGAGCGAGGAACGTCTGCGTATAAGAGGAGTTGAGGACGACGCCGAGCTTCAGGTCGAGCTCCGTCTTACCCTTTTTAGGGAAGAGTTTGTTGAGCACGACTTCGTTCGACTCGACGGCTTTGTCGTAAGCGAGCGCGTCGCTGGAGGCGGCGGCGAAAATCGGCAGGAGTGCCGCGAGGATCAGAGTCGGCTGCAGCAGGCGCACGCGGGAGTCCTTTCCCAATGTGTCTCTAGCTCTTAGCTCTTGGCCATGGCCACGAAGATGTCTTCGATGCGCCGGGCTCGGTCGGCACAGCGCGCCTTGATGCGTGCCAATGCTTCCCCTTGCTTGCCTGCGCCTTCCAAATCCTTCACCGAAACGTAGAACTTGATCTTCGGTTCGGTGCCGGACGGTCGAACGCTGACCTTCGTGCCGTCATTCAGTATAAATTGTAGCACGTTAGAGCTCGGCAGCGCCAAAGTGCCGGTCGCCTTCATGCCAGACGGGTCGAAAGTGAACTCTTGGCCCTTGTGAAAATCGCGCAGCTTTTTCACGGGAATACCGTCGATTACCTGCGGCGGCTGGGCGCGCATCCGCTCCATCATCGCGCCTATTTGTTCAGCACCGTCCATCCCAGGCAAGGTCAGGGTGTGTAACGTCTCGTGGTAGACGCCGTGACGCCGGAACATGTCGTCGAGCGCCTGGACGACGGTTCTGCCTTGGGCTTTATAGTGGGCGACCATCTCGGCGGCGAGTGCGCAGGAGATCACGGCGTCTTTGTCGCGCACGAACGAATCGGCCAGGAAGCCGTAACTTTCCTCTCCTCCGCAGACGAACGACCGCTTCGGCGTCTTCTCTCCCGTCTCGTAGTCTTCGATCAGCTGGCAGATCCATTTGAATCCGGTCAGCGTTTCTTCGCAGTCCGCGCCGAATTCTTTGGCGACGTCTTCCTGGAGGTCGGTCGTGACGATCGTCTTGATGATCAGCGGGTTTTTCGGCAGGGTGCCCTTCGCCTTGCGAGACGAGAGGACGTATTCGTTCAGCAGGCAGCCGATCTGGTTACCGTTCGGGCGGAACCACTCGTTGCCGACGCGGATCTCCATACCGATGCGGTCGCAGTCGGGATCCGTCGCCATGATCAGATCGGCGCCGCTTTTCGTCGCGAGCTTTCTCGCCATGTCGAGGGCCGCGGGGTCCTCGGGATTGGGCGATTTCACCGTCGGAAACGTGCCGTCGGGTTTTTCCTGCTCGGGGACGACCGTCACGTCGTCGAAGCCGAAACGCTTCAGCATCTCAGTGACGGGGTAGAGGCCAGCGCCGTGAATCGGCGTGTAGACGATCTTGAAGTTCTTGCGGCCGTCGTCGTGGAGCGACAGCGACTTGACCTTGCCGAAGTAGGCTTCGTCGAGTTCCGAGCCGATTTCCTGGACGAGGCCTTTGGCGAGCGCGTCTCCGTACGGCATCGCTTTCAGGCTGTCGTAACCCTTGATCGCGCCATAGCGCTTGACGATGGCGGCGTCGTGCGGG
>JAYVBB010000489.1:0-8432 GCA_043750715.1 Pseudomonadota bacterium
AGGACGCCCTGGAAGAGCTTGAGAAGCAGATGATTCGCGAAGGCCTGGAAAGGACGCGCTGGAATAAGTCACGCCTTGCCAAGGAGCTCGGCATCAGCCGGGCCGGTCTCATCATGAAAGTCGAGAAGTACGGTCTCGACAAGCGCGGTTGAATAACACTACACGTCGTCTCACGACGCCTTCACGTCCCCCGGGCATAATGCATGCCAGGGGGTATTTTTTATGTCCTTGGAACGTACGGAAAAGGTGAAGAAGCTCCCGCCCACGATCCAAAGAGACTTCGAGTCGAAGAATCGTGCGCGGAAGTCGGCATTCCTCTCACCGCTGTCGATCAGCATTCGTAGCTGTCTGGTCTGCGGCAAGAAATTCGAGTCGGTAGGCAACCGCCTGTGCGGCTGCACGCCCCGTTCGATGATGGCCTACTCCGGCCGGGAAATTCTCCAGTGATGGAATGATTCGTGCTTGCGTCGAACCCACCTAAACCAAGAGCCAATCACGGCTTTGATAAAGGAGGTTTGATCATGCTACGAACATTCATAGGCGGCCTCACGGGGGCCTCTCTGCTCTTCGGAGGCGGGGTTGCGATGGCGGGTTCGCCAGCGCAATGCCCCGCCCAAGCCGACTCGCAGGGCGAACACGCCAACGTGCTCGTCGTCCGCACCCAGATCGGCGCGGATGGCACGCAACAGCGGGACAACGCGACGATCATCCCGCTTCACGTCGATCTTGCCCGGGACTCGAACGGTGACGTGGACGTAGATCAGGTCGCCCAGCAAACGAGCGACCAGCTCGATGCCTGCGATTCGATCGCAGTCCAAGCCAACGGCGCCGAAAATGCTCCGCAAGCGGTGCAGCAGGCCATCGACCAGGCCGGTCAGAGCTCTGAGCAGGAAATGATGCCCTGGAGTTACTGGTCGCCGTATTACGGCGGTGGGTACTATGGATACGGCTATCAACCGTACTATGGCTACTATTCCCACTATTACCCGTACTACGGCTACTACTACGGCGGTTACACCTATCCGTACTACTACGGGGGCTACTACCCGTATGGCGGCTACGGCTACTCGTACTACTACCGCTGAGCGGAAAATCGAAAGCAAAAGAGCCGGGTCCGTTTCGACGGGCCCGGCCCTTTTTTGCGGCTTTCAGTGTGTCAGCATGAACGCGACGATGTCGGAGTTCTCCTGGTCGGTATCAATCCTTTGTCAGGAACTGGCTGCAGAGGTACTTCTTGCCCCAAAGGCGATTGGGTTTGCCCTCGGCGGGAACGGCGATCCGGCAAACGCGCTGGAGCTCGCCCGCGATGCGGACGCGCACTTCGCGGCGGAACGTCAGGCGCGAGCGATCGGAGATCGTCTGCGTGACGCGTGTCTGAACTTTGAGTTTGCCTTTCGGATTGATCGAATACATACGTTTCACATATTCGAAGCCGGCGTAGCCGCCGACGTCCGTCGATTCGATGCGGCGAGTCTTGGGGTTCGGCACCGGGCCCTGCAGCTTGCTGATTTCCGCGTTGAGAATGTACTTGTTCTTCTCTTCGTCGAAGAGCCAGACGAGGTAGTACTTTTGCCCGACTTTGTAGGGCCAGACCTTGGTCAGCCGGAGGTCGGCGTACTTGTCGAAGTTGTAGTCGAGCGAGTCGATGAACTTGTCCTTCGTCTCGTTCTTCTTTTCGGAGATCTCTTTCCAGATCAGTTTGACGTCGGCTGGCACGGCGATCGTCTGGATCACTTCGCCGGTATCGCTGACTTCGACGTCGATCGTATTGAGCGACGAATCGGGCCCGTCCCATTTCAGCACGTACGTGTGCATCGACGGCGTACCGTTCTGATCGAATTGGAATTTCATTTCGTATTTTTGGCCGGGAGTGGCGGCAGCGGCGGGAGTGGCCGGCTTTTCCGTCTCGACGGCGGGAGTTTCGACCGGCGCCGTTTCAACAGGCGCCGTTTCAACAGGCGTCGTTTCGGCATTTTGGGCGGCGACGCTCTGAGGCGCCAAGCATGTGGCACTGACAAGGACGACTTGGAGGAGTCTTTGCTTCAGTGCCCGCTCTTCTTCGGTTTATCCAGGTCGGAATGACCGTGGTCCGGGTTGTTGATCCGTTCGGTGACTTGGCCGAGCTCGACGGCGGAGTCGAAGTCGTCGGGAGTGATCAGGCCTTTTTCATCGAGCAGCGTTTTGAGACCTTTGATCAGAGCGACGAACTGCACGTGCGCCTCACGATTCTTCAGAACCTGTCCCTTCATGTTGTAGAGCTCCGTGCCCAATTCGAGGACGGTACGCTCCAGCATATCCATGCGGGCCTTCTCAACGTCGTGCATCTGCCGCTTCCTTTCCGTGGGGGATCCATTACCCGTCTCGGACGGAAGCCGGCCCGGGTTTAGGCCGCGCACGACTTATTTTTTGCCAACAATTCAGTGGGTTAGAATTGCCGATCAATAAAGGGCAGGGCGCCTATTGGCCAATGCCGGGAGCTTCGCGCGCGTCTCGGTTAGCATTTGCCGGGAAATCTTGGCAATCGCCACGCCGGGCTGGTCGCCGGTGTCGGCCAGGACCGTTCCCCAAGGGTCTACGATCAGGGAATGACCGAAGGATTCTTTGCCCGGCGCGTGCATGCCGACCTGGTTAGCCGCGAAGACGTAGGCCTGATGTTCCACCGCGCGGGCCCGGAGCAGGAGCTCCCAGTGCGCCATGCCGGTGCCCTTGGTGAATGCCGACGGCACAAGGATCACGTCCGGGAAGCCACCCTGGGCCAGCTTCGTGTAGAGCTCGGGAAAGCGGAGGTCGTAGCAGATGGAGACGGCGACTTTGAAGCCGTCGAGCGTCAACGTCACCGGCTTGTCGCCCGGGATGAAGCCGTCGCTCTCGCAGTAGCGGGGCCGTCCGTCTTCGCCGTTGAGATTGAAGAGGTGCGTCTTCCGGTACTTGCCGAGGAGTTCTCCCTGGCGGCCGAAGACGTAACAGGTGTTGAACACGCGGCGTTGGCCCTGCGCGTTCACGAGGTCCTGCTGCGGCAGACGGTCCTGGTCCGGCCGCTCGCCGACGGTGCCGCCGATCAAGACGACGCGGTGCTCGCGCGCGGCGCCGGAGAGCGCCTGGTACACAGGACCGCCTTCCATTTCCGCCATGTCGTAGACTCTGTCGTAGCTTCCCATGAAGGGGAACATCTCCGGGAGCTGCACCCAATCGGCGCCGGCTTTCGCCGCCTCGCGCACGAGTTGCAGGGCCGTCTCGACGTTCTTTGCCTTGTCGTCGGTCGTCGTCATCGAGACGGCGGCGAGGGTGAGCTCCTGCTTCATAGCGTCGGAAGGACGATGTGGTTGTCGACGCCCATCAGGATCGTGATCAGGGCGACGCGGGTCCACATGCCGTTTCGTTCCTGGCGCCAATACTTGGCTCTCGGATCCTTGTCGACGGCCGGGTCAAGCTCGTCCCGGCGCGGGAGAGGATGCATGATCGTGCAGTCTTTCTTCAGAGAAGAAAGGTTTTCGTACTTCAGGCGATAATTGCTCGTGTCGACTTTTTTCTCGCCGACGACGTCGTACTCGTCCTGGACGCGGGTCATGTAGATGGCGTCGGCCGAGGCGATGGCGTCGCGGAACTGCGTCGTTTCCTCGAAAGAGACCTTCTTGCTCAGGAGGAAGGAGCGCAGATCGTCGGCGATCTTGTATTCCGTCGGCGAGGCGAAGAGCAGCTTCACGTCGGCGTAGTTGGCCAAGAGCCGGCTCAGCGAGCGGATGGTCCTGCCGCGCTTCAGGTCGCCGACCATGCAGATGGTCTTGCCTTCGAGGCCCGACGCGGACTGGAAGCTCCGTTGCAGCGTGTAGATGTCCAGCAGGGCCTGAGTCGGGTGCTCGTCGGGTCCGCTGCCGGCGTTGATGATCGGCACCGGGCGCGGCGTTTCGTCGAGAAGCGAGGCGATGCGGTCGCTGAGGCCTGCCACCGGCGAGCGCATGATGATCAGGTCGACGTAGCTCGCGAACGTCCGGAGCGAATCTTCGATCGATTCGCCTTTTCTCTCGGAACTGGTCGAGCTGTCGCGGATCTCCGAGGCTTTCATGCCGAGGATCGTGCAGGCCGCCTGGAAGGACATGAACGTCCGGGTCGAAGGCTGCGTGAAGTAGAGCATCGCCCGGCGATGGGGCAGGAGGCTCTGGAGGTACATCAGCCCGTCCTTCGTCTTGTCGAAGCGGCGGATGGTGTTGATCAGTTCGTACATGTAGTCGAGGAAAGGACGATCGAATTGGCCCGCGCTCAGAATGTGGCGTGGTTTCAACATGGGAACCTCCTCGAATTTAGTGAAAGACGACGTGAGCTTCGCCGTGACCGGTCCGGACGTCGCCAATGGGGGTGATGGAAAGGCCGGCGGCGGCCGCCGCCTTCTCGAAGGCTTGGGTGCCGCTCTTGTCGATCGACGCGATCATGCCGCAGCCCAGATTGAACACGGCTTCCTGGCTTTGCGCCGTCTGGCCGTTGGATTCGATGAATTCGCGCATCCACGACGGGACGGGCAGCGCCTTTTCTTCCACGTGGCAGGCAGCGCCTGCCGGCATGACGCGCGGGAGGTTCCCTGAGATGCCGCCGCCGGTGATGTTGGCTAGCGCGTGGAAGACGTCCGGACCAAGCTCGTCGAGGATCGCCGGAATTTCGTGATAGATCTTGGTCGGAGTCATCAGCTGTTCGAGGACGCCGCGGGAGGGCTTCGTCTTCGCCGAGTTGACCCATTTGCGGACGAGCGAGTAGCCGTTGCTGTGGAAGCCGCTCGAGCCGATGGCGTAGAGCCGGTCGCCGGTCTTGACGCGCTCGGGACCGATCAGCTTCGCTCCGTCGACGACGCCGACGACGAAGCCCGCGAGGTCGAAGTGGCCCTTCTCGTAGAGGCCCGGCATTTCGGCGGTCTCGCCGCCCATGAGCAGCGCGCCGCTTTGGTTGCATCCGGACTTGATGCCCTTCAGCACGCCTTTGAACTGCTCTTCGTCGAGGGCGCCCGTTGCGTAGTAGTCGAGGAAGAAGAGAGGTCGGCCGCCGACCGTGTAGAGGTCGTTGACACACATCGCGACCAGATCGACACCGAGGCCTTCGATCAAGCCGGTCTCGATGCCGAGCAGCACCTTGGTTCCGACGCCGTCGGTGCCGCTGACGAGCAGCGGATCTTTCATGCCTTGGAAATTCGGGCGGAACAGCGCGGAGAAGCCGCCGATGCCCGAGACGCTCGTCCCGTACTTCGATTGCTTTTGGCCTTTGTCTTCGGCTTGCAGCCAGTCGACGAGGCGGTCGCCCTTGGCGACGTCGACGCCGGCCTCCTTATAGAGGTCAGGTCTTTGATCGCTAGGCTTCAAATGATCCTCCGAGGAGGTTCTGGAGGCCCAATTGCGGACTCGCGTGCGTCGCCAAGGCTTCCCCGATTAGAAACACGTTATACCCGACAGCCTGCATCCGCTCAACGTCGTCCCGGGTTTTGATTCCGGATTCGCAAACCATGAGCGGCCGGGGGGTCTTGAGTGCCGCCTGAGCCAGCAGATCCTGCGACGTTTGCAGGTCGATCGAGAATGTCTTCAAGTTCCTGTTATTAATGCCCAAGATCTTGGCCGAGGTGGACAGTGCGGCGGCCAACTCGGCGTCGGTGTGGCTCTCGACCAGGGGCTCCATACCGTAGCGGCGACCGATCCGGATCAGGTCTTCGAGTTCTTGGGGGGAGAGGACGCCGGAAAGCAGCAGAAAGGTGTCGGCCCGGGCGGCGCGCGCCTCGACGATCTGGTAGGCGTCGATGATGAAATCTTTGCGGAGAACGGGGAGTTGGACGGCGTCGCGGACCGCCGTCATGTGCCCCAGCACGCCGCCGAAGAACTTTTCGTCGGTCAAAACCGAGATGGCGGCGGCGCCGCCCGCTTCGTAGGCCCGGGCGAGCGCGGTCGGGTCGTAGTTTTGCACCATGACGCCGCGGGAGGGCGACATGCGTTTGCATTCGGCGATGATCCGGGCCGTGTCGGTGCGAGAAAGGGAGCCCAGAAAGTCGCGGGCGGGGGGCGCCTTTTTTGCCTCGGCTTCGAGTGCGGCGAGGCTCCTCCTCGCCTTCGCTGCGGCGACTTCGGTGCGCTTGTGCGCGATGATCTGGTCGAGGATGTCGCTCACGGCGCGGCTCCGAGACGTTTCGCTTCCTCGAGCCAGCCGTCGAAAAAGCGGCGCGCGGCCTGCGATGCGAGTTGTTTTCGGGCGAGTGCCAGGCCGTCGGCGAGGTCGTTGGCGACACCCGAGAGCCAGAGCACGGCGCCAGCGTTGACTGCCACGGCGTCGGCGGTCGCTTTCCTCTGGCCGTTCAGAACGTCCGTCAGAATCTGGAAGTTTTCGTGGGCGTCGCCGCCCGCCAGGTCCTGGGCCGTGCCGGCGACGCCGAGCGCCTTCGGATCGATGACGATCGCCGCTAGCTTGCCGTTCTCCACCCAGACGCCGTCGGTCGGCACCGCAGGGCTGATCTCGTCCATGCCGTCGCGCGAATGCACGACCAAGGCTTTGCTGACGCCGAGGCGATTCAGGACCTCCGCGATGGGTTCGAGGTAGATGCGGGCGCCGACACCGATGAGCTGCATTTCCGGCCCGATCGGATTGGCGAGAGGTCCAAGCAGGTTGAAGATCGTGCGGGTCGCGAGCGACTTCCTCGCCGCCGCAACCGCCTTCATCACCGGATGATAATTCGGCGCGAAGAAAAAGGTGAAGCCGGTCTTTTCGAGGAGTCGTCCCGCCGCAGCTGGCGGCATCGTATCAGGGTAGCCAGCGCGGAACAGCAGATCAGCGGAACCGCACTTGCTGCTTACGCTCCGGTTGCCGTGCTTGGCGACGCGGGCACCCGCCGAAGCGGCAACGATCGCCGCCGCCGTCGACAGATTGAAGCTGCCCGAGCCGTCGCCGCCCGTACCGCAGTTGTCGATCAAAGGACGGACGCTGTCCGGCAAGGAAACTTTTGCCGCGTGATGCCGCAGCGCCTTTGCTCCGGCATGGATCTCGTCGGCGCCTTCGCCCTTGTTTTTCCAGGCGGTGAGCACGGCGGCGATCTCGGCGTCGGACATCTTGCCGGAGAGCATCGCCCAGAAAACCCGGTCGATCTCGGCCGAGCTCAGATGGTTCTGATTTTGGATTTTGGCGAGGAGGTCGCGCACGGCAAAAACTTCCCTCTGCCGCTCGGCAGAAATTGCTTCGCCCATCCTAACCTGACGTCAGCGAGTGTCTAAAGTTTTTTCACTCCGCGACGACAAGAAAGAAGAACGTGGTCGGAGGACGCAATGATTTCGCGCAAACACATGACGACTTGGTCTCTCGCCGCCGCCGCACTTTTCGCGGGCGAGGCCGTGCAGGCGGAAGGCACCAGTCCCACTTGGGCCGAGATGAGCGAGCCGCAGGCTCCCGACGTCTTCAAAGTTCTCCAATTTCTCGACACAGCCAAGGAAGGCAGCCTCGTCATCCTCGAAGCGGGCGCCGAGGCGGGCGTCGTCGCCGGCACCGTGTTCAAAAGCTACCGCCCCACGAAAAAAGGCCAGATCGCTGGCACCGACGGCCAACTTCTGGTCGAGACCGGGCGCCTGAAGGCCGTCGACGTGCAGGGGAAGTTCACGGTCGCCGTCGTCGAGCAGCAAGGCTCCGCCATGGCCGACGCCTTTTTTCCGAAATTCCCCGGCGTGATGGTCGGCGACCTAGCTACCGTTCAACGCGTGAGCCTCAGCCGTCGCCAGGTCGTGTCGCCGACGGCGACGGTCAGCTACTTCGGCCTGTTCGAAGAGCCGAAAGCCCAGCCGCAAAGCTTCGAGTTGCGACGCCAGGGCATCGAGAAGCTGCGTGAGCTCGCGAAGCAGTTCGCCGAAGCGCGCGTGTCGATGCTGATGGTCGAGGGTTATACCGACCACAACGGCCAGGCCAGCGCCAACCAGATCGAGTCGTACCAGCGTGCCATGACGGTGCGCCAATTCCTGATCGACGAGATGGGCTTCGACGAATCCCGCGTCGTCGCCGTCGGCTTCGGCGAGGCCGAGCCGGTCGACACCGGATCCGCCCCAGGCTACGTCGAGGCGAACCGCCGCATCGTGCTCAAAGCGGTCGTTGCGCCTAGCAACTAAGTCTCGAAAATCAATGCCTAAACAGGTCCATGAGAGGGAGATGTCCCTTTCAGTGGGCCTTGCCTCGTTTATTCGATATGAAAACCCTTCCATGCACCCCCATTCCCTTCGTCGACGCCGAAGGCAGGAAGACACCCCCCGTCATGCGGTTGATCGCCGGTTTTGCCATGGACTGTTCCGACGCGGAGACGGTGCAGCGTCTCTATAAGACGACGGGACGAGCTGCCGTGAGCAAGACCGAGTATCTGGTCGGCCGCTTCGACGTCGCCCAGGAAATCGTCCAGGAAGTGTTCCTGCGCCTTTGGCAGCAGAAGCTCCGCTTCG
>JAYVBB010000490.1:0-19528 GCA_043750715.1 Pseudomonadota bacterium
GCGAAGCTCGAAGTCAACGGCGGCGTCAAGATCGGCACGCATGCGACCTGCGACGCGAGCAATGCCGGCGCCATGCGCTGGACGGGTTCCGACTTCGAAGGATGCAACGGGACGGCGTGGATTTCTCTGACTACCGGTTCATCCGCGAAGATCTACTGCGGCGCCACGGCCTCCACTTACACCGGTTCAACCGTCGGAGGAGCTGCTGGTGCCACGACGAAGTGCCGCGCCACGGCCGGATGCAGTGCGACGACAGCCACGATGTGCACCGAAAAAGAGGTCGCGAACACTAAATACGCCAACTCCTTTAGCGGTCTGCCTGGGGACACCTGGTTGTGGTACGACGGCCCGGGCGCTTCGTACGAGGCTAACTGCTCGAATTGGACCTCCAACTCGGCTAGTAATTACGGTGGCGCGGTCGACCGGGCGGGGACGAACGGATACGTGATGACGACTGGCCTGGCTTGCTCAGGCGCTTTCAAGATCATGTGTTGCGATTGAGAAAACCGCCGCTCAGAACTTGTACGTGATCGACACCGGGATCGACGTCTTCTTGTAAAGATACGCTCCCGGCAGCTCGCCGTTTTCGTCGATCCCGAGCGAGGCTCGCCGGTAAACGATGCCGGTGCCGACGATCCACTGGTAGTAGCCCCGTGGCTCGTCCTTATCCCGCTTGGCCTTGGGCAGCATCTTGGGTGAAAAGCCGGACTGCAGCCCCGCCGAGATCTGCCAGAACGGGACCATGGGCGTCAGACCCGTGAAGATCTGGACCACCTCGATCGTGCCGAAGCCGCCGAGCCCGTCGTCGCCTTGCGTCCCGGCGCCGAGGCTGGCGGGCTCGTAGCGAAAGCCGAGGAGGGCGTTGGCCGAATCAGTCAGGCCCGCGATGATGCCGGCGCGGACCGCCAGCGTATCGTGCACGTCACGCTTCTTCTTCTTTAGGGCGACGAGCGAGAACGTTTCCGAGTTCTTGTCCACCCGGGTGTAATAGAAATCGCTAAGGATCCGGAGGCGGGCTCCGAGGCTCGCCTGGAAGCCGAAAATGATCTGGTTGAGCGGGACGACCGATTGGGTGTCGCCGTCGTCTTCTTTCGCCGCGGAGTCGCCCCCAGAAAGAAGCGGCGAGTCGATCTGCATCGACTGCTTCTTCATGCTGACGAGGCCGAACGCGATGCCGAGCGACAGACGGCCCGGCGAAACGTCGTAGCGCGCGCCCAACGTCGAGTTGATGTCGGAGGTCGAGCCCTTCACCGTCGCCAGGGCGTTGCCTCCTTCGGACGGGGTCAGCGTCGCCTCGAAGCTGATCGCCTGAACGCCGAGGTTCAAGCCCAGGCCGAAACGGTCGGTGAACTTAAAGCCCAGGATGACCTGGCCGATCACGTCCGGCGAGCCGACGGCATCCAGGTCCACGTAGCTCTGCTGCCCGAGGACGATCACGGGGATCTTCTGCTTGTGAATGTCGACTTTGATGCCAAGGGGCGGGATCAGGTAACCGCCGATGCCGAAGCGGGCGTTTGGCTTGTAAATGAAGGACGGCTTGCCGCCGCTCAGGATGCTGCCCGGTCCGTTCTCGCTGACGGTCGTCGGCTCGAACCCCGGATACCGCACCGACAGGCTTTCCTGCTTCATCAACTCCGGCACGAACATCGCCTGGGTCCGGTCCAGGAAGGCGGCGTTGGCCGGGTTGGTGCCGGCGCCCTCCGCCGTCGAATAGGCCGCGCCGACGTCACCGACCAGCGGGTCGGCGAAGGCAATGGTATTCGCGCCAAGCGACAGAGTCGCCAGCAGCGCATGGCATGCGAGGAATCTCACATCCCCATCCTAGACTCAGCCGCCTTCACCGTCAAAGTCGTATTCTTTGACCGTGAGGTCGATCTTGATCTCGCCGACGAGGTCGTCCGCGCCGCCGCCTTGCGTCTGGATCAGATCGGCGAGCTCGCCGCGAATGGTCAGCTTGGGAATCATGATGGGGTTGGTGTTCCAGACCCACTCCATCTCGTTGAAGATGAGTCCTTCGCTCTTTTTGGCGCCTTCGAAGCCGGCCGCCTTCATTTTCCAGTGGAGGACCTTCTCGAAGGGCTTTTTCAGGTACTTGTTGTTGTAGGTCGTGTCGACGTCCAGCACTTCGATGTCGAACGTGCCGTGGCCCGAGCCGTTGGCGGAGGTCACGTCGTGCTCGGAATGGTGCTTGAAGTCTTTGTACTTCGCCGAGTTCTGGATGACCGGGCCGAGGAGGAAGGGACGGGGCGGATTGAACTCGCCGCCGGCGATTTTCTTGAAGTTCAGGATGCCGTCCTCGCTGGTCACGTTGCCCGCTTCCTGCTTGGCGGTTTCCTGGCCGCCGAGAGCTTTGCTCAAGTCGACGGTCATCGAAACGCACTGAGCCTTGGAATCGGGGAACTGCATCGTGAAGTCGGACATGATCACGAGCTTCACCTCACCTTCGCAGAGCCGGGCGCCGGAGTGACCGAAGACCGAGAGGTCGAAGGTCACGTGGGCCGCTTCGGTCGGGGCTTCGCCGGTCGCGCCGAGGCCCTGGATGCCGGCGCCTTCCGGAAGCAGCGAAGCCGTGGGCTTGTTTTCGTTGCTGCCGCTACCTTTGAACACCTTCTCGTCGTCTTCGCAGCCGGCTGCGAGGAGAGAGAGCGCAAGGATGGCAATGTAGTGTTTCATGGTCTTACCTATTTGCTGATGTTCAGGGTGGAGTCGATGACTCCCTTCAGCCCCGTACCCAGAAAGCTCTTGATCTGGCTCTCGAAGAGCGACTTGGCACCGATGTCGTTGACGTTCATGTCCACGAAGAGGTCCATGTAGACGTCGCTGGCGTGCGGAATGATCAGGATGACGGCTTGGAAGTTCTGCAGGATCGACAGTTCGATCGGGCGGTCCTCGGTCGTCTGGATCGTCACGGCGATGGCGTTGTCGATGAGTTTGCCGTCGATCGCGATGATGTGGTCGGCTTCGACGATGCCAGTGAGCGTCAGACGGATTTTCATCGAGAACTGGAGGTCCTCGACGTTCATTTTGGGTTCCTCTATGATTTCGATCTTCGGCGTCACCAGGCCGGAGATGTCTTTGCCGCCGGAGCTGTCCGGGAGGCTCAGAGCGCCGGTGTTGCCGCCGCCCTGCTTCTTTTTCAGCATGCCGGAAAGCGCGCTGGCGAGACCCAGGAGCGACTTGTTGAGCCAGATCTCGGCCCGGGCCTTGGTGTGGATCACGCCGTTTTCGACCGGCGTCTTTTCGTCGAGGCCGAGGAAGTAGAAGGAGTCGATCTCTTTGTAGTTCAGCGCCGCCTTGCCGGCTTCGCCGCAACCCTCGAGGTCGATGTTCATGCCTTGGGTCGTGGGGGCTTCCGAGCGATTGCTCAGCTCGGTGCAGAGCGCCGTAGCTTTGTCCTGCAGCGCGATGCCGGAGCCTTGAAACAGGCCCGCGACGTCGGAGGCGCTCTTCGTCGGAGCGCCGCATGCGGTGAGCATGGACGAGCCGAGGAGCATGACGATGGCGAGGCGTTGGTTCATGGCTTAGTCTTCCGTTTTCTTGCCGCCGATTTCTTCACCGTTGTCTTCTTCTTCGGCCGTTTTGTAGCTAAGGCCCTGCTGCTCGACCAGGTGGGCTTCGAATTCGATCGAGATGACTTTGGTCAGACCCTGGATCAGCGTGCCGAACCGGCCGCCGCCGAGACCGCCGGCGCCGCCGGCGCCGCCCGAACCGCCGAAGAGGCCGCCGAGACCGCCGCCGAGGCCGCCCGCGGCGCCACCGGCGCCGCCGCCGGCCGCGCTTTGCGCCGCCATGAAGTCGGCGACTTTACCCTTGAAGGAGATGTACGGGATCGCGAGCGGGTCCAGGCTGATCCGGAACTCCATGCGATCGAAAAGCATGTTGATGATCTTGTTCACGCCGTCGAAGCCCTGCGTCGTCGACTCGAAGTCGAGGGTTTTCGGGAACGGGCGCTTTTGCTTCATGTGCGGCGATTCGTAGAGCTTGTTGAAGTAGAGCATCTTCAGGCTGACGGTGCCCGAAGCCGTCTTGTTCTGCTCCATCTGGCTGATCACGGTGACCTGCTTATTGAGGTTCAAACGAGCCAGGTTGTCCGGGTCGCCGGCGATGAAGGACGGGAACATCGGACGGCCCGGGTCGCTCGCGGGATTCTGCGTGAACACGCCGCCGCCGACGGCGCTCAGGTGGATCACGTCGTCTTTGACCGTGACCACCGGCTCGACGGTCGAGGCGCCCGCGGCCGAGCCGAGGATCTGGGTCAGGTCGATCTTGCCGAGCAGGCCGCAGTCGAGCGAGCCTTGGGGGATGTCGAGCATCTTGCCGCCGCCGCTGGCTTTGCCCATGTTGGCGTTCACTTTGAGCTGGATGCCGCCGGTGCACGCCCGAATGCCGAGGCTTTTCACTTCGACGTAGTAGTTGGCGAGTATCAGCGAAGCGTTCGGGTCGACGACTTCGTTCTTCAGGTCGGTTTGGGGATTGGTGTTGTCGGTCTTGGGGTCCTCGTCAGCCGACTTGGCCGTACCGCCACCTCCGGACTTCACCTGCTTGTTGTTCTTCTCGCCGCAACCCGACAGGGACGCAGCGACGCCGACGGTGGCGAGAACTAGCGGCAGTTGGCGAAGAAGAGTCATGGGCGGAAACCTCAAGTTGTTCGGTACTTCCTCATCGGCATTTCCCTAAAAAGTCTTTAGGAGCCCTCAAAGACTGGGAAAAGATCGAGCGAAAGCCATGCGTTCGGTAGCTGTTTCCTTTGCAATAGAAGGGCCGGACTTTGTCGGAAGTTTACCTTTTGATGTCTGATAGTTAGGGTCAGTCGGAGCGTCCAAGCGCTGGGTAGGGCGGGGACACCCCCGGCCGGGGGTGGCATAACTATTTGAAAATCCAGTCATAAGTAGCGGAAACCCAGCCTACACGCCGTTTTGCGGCCCTGGAAACGGCACGGTGGGCCTTAGGCCGTTGAATGGACTTCTTAATCTTGGCCCTCGCCTCTTTTACGGGAGCGGGGGCTTCGGCCTCGAGGGCGAAGCCCGCGACTGGGGCCTTGATCGGCGTGAAGGCAAAGGCGACCCGCTTCAGACCCTTAGGCAAAGGACGGAGGGCGATAACGGTGCTGCTCGCCCGGAGCACGGCGAGGGCCGATGGGGCTTCTTTCGCGGCAAGGGGACGGGGGAAGCGGGAGGCGCTGGCGAGCGGGAACACCGCGAGCGAGTCTAGATCGACCCCTTTCTTCCCGACCGCGACGCGGGCCGCCATGCCGTCGCCGCCGGCACTCAGCCCGTTGTGCAGGGAATTGCCGAGGGAATAGAAAATGACCGCGGTTTTGCCGTTCGGTTTATGGATGATTTCGACGCCCTGGTACTTGTGCGGATGATGCGCGAACACGATGTCGCCGTCGTAGCGGGCGACGAAGTCCCGCGCGATGTCCATCAGCTCGACGGGCGGCCGGCGTGTGTTCTCGATGCCGCCGTGCAGGCTCAAAATCCGGACGTCGACGCCGGATTTCTTGAGCGCCTTGAACAGCTCAAAGCGGTTGCCGGAGTTGCCGATGTAAGACTTCGGACCCGTGTCCCAGGCTTTGAGCGAGACCATCCCGAGCGTCACGCCTTTTTGCTCGAGGCGCGCGACGTTGCCGGTGAGCTTTTGCCACGTCGACGCGACGCCGTGGGCCGCAAGCTCCGGGACCTGGGCGTGCACGATCGCCATCGCCTTGTTGATTTCCGACGAAGGCGTCGGGTCCTGGCAATCGAGCGAATGGTTGTTCGCGAGACCGATCAGGTTGAAGCCCCATTGGCCGAACTGCGTCAACGCCTCGGGCGACACCGCGAAGCTGAACGGCTTGAGCTCGAAGTCCTTGCACGACCGGGTCAGCGAGCCTTCGAGATTCAGGAAGTTGACGTCGTCCGAGCGCAGCGCTTCGACGCCCCGCAGGTGCTTTTTCACGTAGTCGACGCCGGGCTCGCCGAAGACGCCGACGCCGCCGATGTAGCCCGAGTCGCCGAAGGCGCGGATGTCCACGAGCACCGGCGCTTCGACCTTTGGCGGAGGCGCTGCGGGCGCAATTTCAGCCGCCGGCGTCGCTTTCGGCGGCGTCGGTGGGCCGCCGGCAAACGCCGGCGACGCTGCAAGCAGCGCGCACCCGAGCGTGATTCTCGCGAAACCGGCCATTCCGAGCCTCCCCGGGGCGTATCGACGAACGGCGCCGCGGAGTTAGGCAAATTTCAAAGCGGGTTTTGGTGGAATATTAAGTTCAGCCGCTTTGGCGGCTCACTTCAGAGCGATGCCGTGAGCCACCAGGTCGCGCCGGAAGGCTTCGGCGGTGGTGAACAAGACGCCGTGGAATCCGAAGCGGCGGGCGCCCTCGATGTTCTCCGGGAGGTCGTCGGTGAAGAGGCATTCGTCTTTGGCGCAGCCGGCGACGGCCAAGGCGGCCTCGTAGAACGCCGGCTCGGGCTTCATGGCCTTCACCGCGTACGAATAGATCTTCTCGTCGAAATAGGTGAAGCACTCGTAGAGCGGCGCGGCGTGCAGCATGTGCGCCTCGTTCGTGTTGGAAACGATGACGAGGCGGAGGCCGCGCTCCTTGAGCTGGCGCAGCATCGGCAGCATTGCCGCGTGCGCGGTAAAAATGTCGCTCGCCGCATGCAGGAGCTCTTCCTTCCGGAAGCGCCGCCTCGCCTTCGCCTGAAACAGCGCGAGAATCTCGTCGGTCGTGACGTCGCCCGCTTCGTAGCGCCACTGCCGGCGCTCCTCGTCCAGCAGCGCGCGCACCTCGGGGACCGTCAACCCGGTCACGACCGCCAGCTGCTCGCGCATCCGGTCGTGCGAGAAAAAGAGCAGCACGTTTCCGAGATCGAACAATAATGCTTTAATTGCCATGGTAATGGATTTCTCCGAGGGACCGATGACCGACCGGATCCAAAGCTTCGCCGAGTTCTGGCCGTTCTACGTGCGCGAGCATGCGGACACGCGCAATCGCCTGCTGCATTTCGTCGGGACCAGCCTGGCGTTCGGCTGCGTGGGCTACGGCATCGCCCGCTTTTCCCTGCTCTGGGTCATCCTCGCGCTCCCTACAGGATACGGTCTCGCGTGGATCGGCCACTACACGTTACAGAAGAATCGGCCCGCGACCTTTACTTACCCGCTTTGGTCGTTCATGGGCGACATGAAGCTGTGGTGGCTGACTTTGCTCGGGAAGATGCCGGGCGAAGTCGACAGGCACACGGGCAATTCTTTGAAATGACTTTATATTTTGCCGGTGAGCGAGGGGACGACCCGCGTCGTGCTGGCGCGCCGGCTCAGATCCGCTGAAAATCATGATGTTTTCCCGCGCGAGGCCAAAGTATTCGGCGATGCGCCGGGTTGAGCCTAAGGTGACTTTCAGAACTCGCACGCTCTTGGGGAGCTCGAAAGTCCCGTCCAGGACGCCACGTTGGTCCTTATAGCTCTGTACTGCTCCCCGCCGCCTCGCAAGAGGTCTTGCCGTTTCCCGCGCGCCTCGGCGCGCACCCTTCCGCTGCCTGACGTGGCACGTTTTTGACAGAAGACTTCCTGGACATCCGACGGGCACGGCCGACTAGGCCGTGCTCCCGCCATTTCCCTCGATCACGTTGAAAGTCGCCGACGCCATCGCGACGGGTTCCTCCTGGCCGACGCGGTGCAGGAATGCGTTCACGGCGCAGAGCTTTTTCCCTCGGAAGACGACCTTGGCCGTCGCTTCGATCTCTTCCCCGAGGAGCACCGGGCGGAAGTAGTTCACCTTGAGCTCGACGGTGGAGCTGAAGTCGGTCTTTCCCAGAGTCGAAAACACGGCCAGACCACAGGTGTAGTCGAGGAGCGACGAGATCACGCCGCCGTGGAGCTTCCCGGCTGGGGACAGGTGATCTTCCCTCACCGTGAGCGCGACCTTGCCTTCCCGGTTCTCCCGGTCGAAGGAGGTGACGCGGTAGCCGAGCAGCGCCCCGAAGCGGTCGGGGTGCTTGTAGTTCTGGAAGTCGGGGAAGCCTTTTTCCGTGGTCATGCTCAGATCACCATCAAAATGATGCCGGCGACGGCGAAGAGCGTGCAGACGGCGCTTTGCCAGTTCACCTTCTCGCCGAGCAGGTACTTGGCGATAGGGACGATCCAGACAGGATAGGTCGACGTCAGCGCGGCGGCAATGCCTGCTTTCGCGTATTTGGCTCCCAGCGACATGCCCAGGACGCCGAGAAACGTGCCCGCGAACGACGCGAACGTCAACACGCCCGCCTGCTTTCTCTGCCGGAAGATCGAACGCAGCGACGCCGGCTCCTTGCCGATCAGCGTCATCCCGAAGATCACGACGACGGCGGGAGCGATCCGCATCATCGTGCCGTGAACGACGTGGACGCTTTGCAGCGCCTGGCGGGAGATCACCATCTGCAGGCCCTGGCACGCGGCCGACAGTACCGCGAACGAAATACCCGTGACCAAAGTCGAGCGCGGCAGATCCGCCAGTTGGGCGCCGCTGCGCTTGCCGAAATAGAGGATCGAGCCGACGGCCGCGGTCGTGAGCGTCAGGCCGAGCGCCTCGCGGAGGCTCAGGCTCTCGTCGAGAATGACGACGGCGGCGAGCGCCGCAATCGGCGGGGCGAGGCACTGGCTGGCCGAAGTGACCTGGGCGCCAAGGCGCCGTAGGGCAGCAAACAGCGCGGTGTCGCCGATGGCGAGACCAAGAATGCCGGAGAGGGCGAGCATCAGATACGGCGCGCCAGTCGTCGGCAACTCCGGCCGGATCACCACGGCGACGATGGTGAGGCAAAACAGCGCGACCAGGTTTTTGTAGAGATTCAGCGCACGCGCCGGCACGTCCTTGGCGAAGAGCGTGAACAGGCTCATCGAGCAGGACCAGATCAGGGCGGCGGCGAGTGAGGCGAGCTCTCCCGCCATGGGAAAAGGAGGCGGCATGTCTCAGAGAAGTCCCACGGATGAGATGGGACGGCAAGGTCTCATTGTGCGCGGCTGGCGCGCCGTGCGAGTCGCGAGAATTCCGAAGTCTTAAGCGTGGAACGTGAACTGCAAAAAAACATAACTGCATTGCTGCGCAAGGCACCAGGAACTCCGTCCCTCTCCCTCGCCGGCTCGGCAGACACGCCAGCCTAGGACCTTCGGACACTTTCCGGGATGGTGGGCTCCTTGCGCCTTTGCGGCGCAATACCCCCGTCCGCGTCGCGGCCTCCCCTGACACCGACTTTGCCTCCCAGACGGCACCGCCGGGGCAGCGGTTTCCCTGCCCACTCCGGTAGGGGAGCCGCCGTCAAGCGGTGCCGATTGAGCAGCAAAGTCGGTCTCAGGAGAGATCGCGAAGCGGTAGAGAGGGCGCGCCGCCCCCCTCGCAAACCGAAATCAGCGTCATTTTGCTCCGGCTTTGCCCGGCGTGATCGGCCGGCTGCCTTTGATGCGCACCTCGCCGACGAGATAGTCGTCGACGTCGTTCGCTGCTTTGGCCTCGCCCGTGGCCTCGGCGCTGACGCGCGATTCGATCGCGACGGCGTAGCGGCCGGGGGCCAGATTCGAAGCGGTGATCGACGCCTCGGTCGCGTCTTTGACGAGCTTCTGCTCTTGAATGTAAGCGCCGGAGTGGGCGACGGCGAGGATGTTGGAGTCGGTGTAATCGACGCCGCAAATGCGGTTGACCGAGATGGTGACGCTCGTGTCGGCTTCTTTCACCTGGAACTCGAAGTAGTAACGACGACCCGCGGTCGAAAGGGCCGCGACTACGCTATTGCAGGTCGAGCCGTCCATGCGGCTGTCGCCGATGTGGAAAACTTTGTTGCCGCCGTAGACGACTTCGTCGGGGCTCACGGCGGTGCCGGTGTCTTCGCCGCCGTCGCCGAGCAAGCCGTTCAGCAGGTCGTTGACGCCGTCGCCGTCAGTCTGACCTTTGGAGTCGGCCGAGTTGTCGCCCGGCGTCTCGCTGGGCTCGTCCTTGGTAGGATTGCCGAGATCGTCCTTTTCGGGGCTGGCGTCGGACTTGTCCGTTTTGTCGGCCTCGTTCTTCTTTTTGCCCTCGACGGCGGCTTTTTTCGAGCCGCCACCGGTGAACTCGCCCTGATTGCAGGCGACCGCGAAGCAGAAGGCTACGAAGACAACGACCAAGGCGTTGAGTCGTGACATAGGCTAAGTCCTTCAAAAGAAGAGATTCTTCTTTCGTATCGGAACCTAACCCCTAAATCTTGAGAACTATCTCCCGGACCCCGAATTCCGAAGTCACTACAGGTCGGTATACTTGATTGCCTTACCCTTGGATTGATCCACGGGGTACTTCGCGGCGTTCTTTTTCATTTTGTTGCGGACCGCCTGGTCGAGGTCGACTCCCAGGACGTCGGCGAGCCGGAGACTATAGACGAAGACGTCGGCGAGCTCGTCGCGAACGGCCTCGGCCTTCTGGGCGTCTGCCATGACGGTCTTCGACTCTTCGGTCGTAAGCCACTGAAAGATCTCGGTGAGCTCGCCGACTTCGCCGGCGAGCGCCATGACGAGATTCTTGGGGGTATGGAACTGCTCCCAGTCCCGCTCGCGCACGAAGTTGCGCACGAACTCCGTCAGTTTTTCCAGGCTCACCCTATTCCCCGCAGTGCAGCTGGGACTTCGAGGCGGCGGCGACTTCGCCGACGACGGCGTCACTCAGCAACCCTTCGAGCACCGGGCAGACCTGGTCTTTGCGGGAAACCTGCTTGCCGAGGAGCTGGACCATGCCGGCGCGGACGCCGTCATAGCGGTGCGCTTGCGCGTTCCGCGTCACTGCCTCGACGATCGCCGGACGGTCGTAACCGGCAGCGACGAGGTTGGTCAGGATCTGGCGCAGGAACACCGGAGCGGAGCCTTCGAGCGCTTGCGCGATGAAGGACTCGGCGGCCGAGGTCGGCGCCTTGGTCAAGGTGTCGATCAGGCTGCTGCGGTCTTGCGTGACCCAGCGCGCTTCGGCGATGCGCTCGGCGGCAAAAGCCTGGGCGCGTTCGGCGGAAGCGGTGGTGAGCATGCCGAGAAGGGCTTTCTTCTCCGCGACCACGGGCGTCGCGAGAAAGCGGTCCTGCCAACGACGCTCTTCGTCGCGGCTCGGCGCCTGGCCGGTCGTCGAGACGAGCCATTGTTCGGTCCGGGCCAGCGAGCCGCGCGTCGCGATGTCGCTGTCGCGTTGCGCCGAAAGTTGCTGGTAGAGCGCCGCGATGAGGCCGCGGTTCTCGCTGTTCGTCGACCAGAGTTCCAGGGCGGTGATCTGCAGATAAGTGGAGGGGTCGGCGCGGACGACGTCGAAGAGCTCCTGCGAGACGATCTGATTGTGCGTAAAGAGCTCGCGCAGCGCCGTGATGCGCGCCGTCTCTTCTTCGGCGTGACGGAGAACCGCCTGCCAGGCTTCCGCGGACTGTTGAATCGTGATCTCGGCCAGGAGCACCCAGCGCGGGTCGAGGACTACGGCGACGGGTTGGGCGGCGTCGGACGGGAGGTCGACGGCGAGCTCGTTCTCGAACAGGTCGAGAGAGGTGTGGCTGACGGTGCCGTCGGCGTTGATGACTTCGACTTCCACCGGCATCGTGAACGAGCGCCATTGGCGCTCGATGCGCGTCGCCTGCACCTGCGAGATCGCCAGCGAGACGATGCCCGTGTCGCGGAACGTCGGCGTCACGGCCAGTACCGGGTGACCGGCGGAGCGGACCCATTGATCGAAGATCAGCTGCCAGCTGGTGCCGGTGGCGCGCTCGAGCGAGGCTTGCAGGTCCTGGCTGGTGCCGTTGCCGCCGCCGTTGGTCGTCAGGTAGTCCTTGAGTGCGGCCGTGAACGCCGCGTCGCCGGCCACGGAACGAAGGAAGTGGATGACCAGCGCGCCCTTTTCGTACGCGTGCGAGTCGAAGAGGTTGTCCATGTCGGGGTTGGCTTCTGATAGCGCGTGGACGCGATCGGCCGCTTCCTCGAAGTAGCCGGAGCGGAAGTAGTCGATCTGGCCGATGGCGCGGACCGTTTCCATCTCTTTGGCGAAGAAGACGTAAGGGAGATAGGAAGCGAAGCCTTCGTTGAGCCAGAGCTCGCCCCAGGTGCGGCAGGTGACCCAGTCGCCGAACCATTGGTGTGCGAGCTCGTGGGCCACGACGCCTTCGCCGCTGCCGTCACCGGTGATGCGCCAGCCGCCCATGGTCGTCGCGGATTCGTGCTCCATCGACGTTTTGTAGGCTTCAGCGACGGACTGCGCGTAGTTGTTGAACGGATATTCGAAGCCCGTGAACTCGGCGAAGTCTTCCATCATGCGGGCGGTGCGCGCCGTCTCGAAACGGGCGGCGGCGGCGATCGCCGGAGGCGCCCAGACGGTGAGCTTCTTGTCGCCGTGCTGGCCGATGTCCAGGACTTCGTAAGGGCCGATGGCGAGACTGATCAGGTAGGTCGCGACCGGGAATTCCATGCGGTACTCGAAGGAATCGCTGCGGCCGATCTTCTTCTGCGAGACGAGGTCGCCGTTGGTCAGGGCCTTGAAGCCATCCGGCACCGTGATTTTGACCGACGTCGTCGCCTTGTCTTCCGGACGGTCCAGGCAGGGGAACCAGGCGCTCGAGCCTTCCGGCTCCGTATACGTGTAAGCCGCCGGCATGTGGCCGGGGTTCGTCGCGTCGGGGCCGGCGACGAAGAAGTTCTGCGAACGCAGTGCCGTGTAGCGGATCGCCACGTAGCCGTGGTCGCCTTTGGCAAGCGGCCGCGCAAGGCGGATCGCGAGGAGCGAGCGGGCCGTCGTCGCTTCCAGAGTCGAGCTGCCGTCGGTCACGTCGTCGACGGCGAGGTCCACCGCGTCGAGGACGATCTGCGAAAGGCCGTCGATCTTCGACACGAACTGCACCTTGGCGACGCCGCCGATAACGCCAGAGACAGGCTCGATGGCGAGTGTCAGGTCGTAGTGTTCGACATCGAAATTGGCGATACGGTCACGGCCGCTTTCCGTCTCGGGTTCGGGGAGGACGCCGTGGACCGCGTGAATCGGCTCGCCCGCGTTCGGGTCGAAAAGATCGCGGAAAGAAAGCGGCGCGGCCTGAACGGTGGATGCGGCAACGAGCATCGCCGCGACGGAGAAGGTACAACGCATGAAAACCTCGAGGTCTTTGACGGGATTGGCCGATTTCGTAGAAATCGTCCCGAGCCTAGCGAGGGATCTAGCCAAATACAACCACTGAATTCCGGTGAAATTTCGCCGAGATCCTTCGCTTCGCTCAGGATGACTCGCAGCGTGCCCGCGCGCGGGTCACTTGCCGCGAAGAACCGAGAACACGACGTAGCAGCCGAGAAGACCTGCGAGCGAGAAGCCCACGAGGCCCACGACCGGCATCGACGACAGATTCGGCGACGACGCCGAGGAAAACGTCAGGATGGACGAGCCGACGATCAACGAAGCGATGATGACGCTGATCGCCAGACGCGACGACGACCGGTCGATCGAGCTCGCGAGGCGGTCGATGCCCTCGCTGTTGATGTTGAGACGCAGGTCGCCTTCCAGGGCCGCGCGCAGGAGGCGGCGGATCTGAAACGGGGCGTGGCGCGCGAGCTGGCTCACGTCGTGCGCCATCGTCAGCGCCTGGCGCTTGATGTTCTCAGGCGAATACACTTCCGAGACGATGTCGACGGTGAACTTCTCCGACGTCTTCAGCACGTCGAAGCCCGGATCGAGATGGATTCCGATGCCCTCGAAGGACACCAGCGTCTTGATGAAGATCACGAGCTCGCTCGGCATGGGGCAGCCGTGCTTGGCCGCAACCCGGGCCAGGTCCCAGAAGAGCCGGCCGGACCGGAGGTCTTCGAGGGAAAGCCCGATGAACGGCGCGACGGCGTTGCCGACTTCGTGCTCGAAGGCGTCGACGTCGAAATGGACCGGAGGATCCGCGAGCTCGACGTAGTGCATCACGGCACGGGCGAAGTCTTCCTCGACGAGGCCCATCAGCAGCCCCGCGAGGTGCTCTCGCGTTTGCTTGCCGAGATGCACGCACAGGCCGAAGTCGATGACGCCGACCCGATTCTCGGGCAAGGCGATGATGTTCCCTGGATGCAGGTCGCCGTGAAACAGGCCGTCGATGAAGACCATTTTCAGGAACATGCCCATGCCGCGCTCGACGAGCTCCGACGGGCTGAGGCCGGAGGCGAGGATCTTCTCTTTGTCGCTCGACTGAATCCCGTCGATGAAGCTCTGCGTGATGACGCGCGGGGTGGTAAGCTTCCAGTAGACGACCGGCACGACGATGTGGTCGACGGCCTCGAAGTTGCGCGAGATTTTTTCGATGTTGCCGCCTTCGCGGATGAAGTCGAGCTCGCCGGCAAAGGCCCGCGCGAACTCCTGGACCATCGCTTGCGGGCGCGCGAACGCGACCTCGGGGATGAACTTCTCGATCAGGCCCGCGAGCTCGGCCATGAGCGACAGGTCCACCTTGATCTGATGGTCGATGCCGGGGCGCTGGACTTTGACTACGACGCGCTCGCCCGTTTCGAGGATCGCCTCGTGAACCTGGGCCACGGAGCCCGCGGCGAGCGGTTTTTCGTTGATGGATTTGAATGCCTTGAGCTTCACCTCGCCGAGCTCGGCGTCGAGCACTTGCTTGATGGTGGCAAAGGGCAGGGCGTTGACGCTCGAATGGAGCTTCTTCAGTTCTTCGGTGTATTCCTTGGGGAGCAAGTCTTCCCGGGTCGCGAGCACCTGGCCGAGCTTGACGAAGGCAGGGCCGAGCTCCTCGAAGCTCCGGCGGAGCCGCGCCGGGAGGCCCTTCAAATCGCCGATGTCGTCCGAAGGACTGACGTCCGCGCCGTCGCCCTGGCGGTCGAGCTGTTCGGCTTCCCTCACCTGCTCGGACGTCAGCTGGGCCTTCAGACCTAACCTTTCGGCGAGCGACCAGAGGCCGTGGCGCGCGAAGGTATTGGTGATCTGCGCCAGTCGGCCGATGTGGCGGATGCGGCGGCCGAGCTGCAGGCTTTTGGAAGTCAGTTCCATCTAGGCAGTCAGAACCCGGGCTTTGGCGTCGATTTCGCGGCATTCCGCCGCCGGTTTGCTGTGGACGACGATACCACTGCCGGCGGCAAACTCGTAGTCCTTTTGGCCGACTCGCCGCGCCAGCGTCCGGATCAGAATCGACGAGTCGAAGCCGCCGGAGTCGTCGAGGTAGAAGGCGTTGCCCATGAAATGGCCGCGCTCCCGTCCCTCGAACTCGCGGATTGCCTGCATCACTTCGCGCTTCGGCGCGCCGGTGACCGAGCCCCCGGGGCACGTCGCGTCGAGCAGCTCGCCGAGCGTCAGGCCAGGCTGAAGACGGGACGTGACGGTCGCCTCCAGGTGGTGCACATTCGCGACCGTCAGCAGGTGGCTGCGGGATTCGACGACGACCGTGCCGCGGCGGCTCACCCTCGCCAGGTCATTGCGCATCAGGTCGACGATCATTGCGAGCTCGGCGCGGTCCTTCGAACTCGCCTGCAGCGTCGCGGCGGCGGCCCGGTCGGCGCTCTCCGACACGCCGCGGGCGATCGTCCCCTTGATGGGGCGTGTTTCGACGATCAGCTCGTCGCGCTCGGGACGCATGCGGATGAAGCGCTCCGGGCTGAAGGACCAAAGGCTCAGACCCGGGATTTCGAAGACGGCGGCGTGCGGCCCGCCCATGCGGTCGAGCCGGGCGGCGAGGGCCGCGCGCTTCGGGTCGCCCAGCACGCGGAAGAAGCGCAGCAGATTGATCTGGTAGTACCGGCCGGCGAGGATCTCGTCCAAGGCGCGCCCGGCGTCCGCCAGGTAGCTCGACTCGGGGGCGAGCTCCGCGAGCTGAAACGGCGGCGAGGCTTCCGGCGGAGCGTCGTCCGAGAGCATTCGGTCGATGACTTTGGCGGAGACCGAGAAGGCGGAATTGCCTTCCCCACCGGTCCATTCGAGGGCGCCGGTCTCCCGGTCCTGCACGAGCGCGCGGTCGACGCGAAAGACGCGGTGGCTCCCTTCGTAGCTTCTGAGACCGATCCAGCCCGAGCGAAAGGGCAGGAATTCGCCCGGCCGCTCGGCTCCTTCGAGCCGGATCCGCTTCACGTCGTCCCAGCCGACTTCCGAAAATGCGACGGGAACGATGACGTGGCGGCCGCTGCCGCCGAGGGCCAGGAGCGGGACGCCGTCCGGCCAATGCCGCGCGAGCAGCGAGAATGACAACGGTGATTTTGCATTTAACTTCATGATATCAGGCCATTACCCGTTGCTGACGGTGCGCCGCAAAGCAGCTAATATGCCCCCTCTGCAACGGAGGAAATACATGGCGATCGCGGGTTTTGCAAACGTGGCGGTGCTCGGTGCCGGCCAAATGGGAAGCGGCATCGCGCAGGTTTGCGCGACGGCGGGCCTGAACGTCACCGTCCTGGACATCAAAGCGGATGCGATGGAGCGAGCCCGCTCCGGAATTTTCAAGTCGCTGGAAAAGCTGCAAGGCAAGAACCTACTCGGCGGCCAGGAAGCGTCGCGCGTGCTTTCGCGCATTACAATGGACACCGACCTGAACGCCGCGAATAGCGCCGACATCGCGATCGAAGCGGTGACGGAGGACGAGCACCTGAAGACGGAGCTGCTCAAACGGCTCGACGGCATCCTGAAGCCCGACGCGATCCTCGCGAGCAACACGTCCTCGATCCCAATCACCCGGCTCGCCGCCGCGACCAAGCGCGCCGACCGGTTCATCGGGATGCACTTCATGAATCCCGTGCCGCTGATGAAGCTCGTGGAAGTGATCCCGGGCATGGCGACCGCCCCCTCAACGACCGACCGCATCCTGAAGCTCTGCGAAGGGCTCGGTAAAGAAACGTCGAAAAGCCAGGATTACCCTGGCTTCGTCGTCAACCGCATCCTGATGCCGATGATCAACGAAGCGTTCAACGCGCTGATGGAAAACGTCGCGACCGCGGAAGACATCGACAAAGGCATGAAGCTCGGCACCAACGTGCCGATGGGCCCCTTGACCTTGGCCGATTTCATCGGCCTCGACACCTGTCTTGCGATCATGGAAGTGTTGCACCAGGGCATGGGCGACCCGCGCTACCGGCCTTCGCCGCTCCTTCGCAAGTACGTCGAGGCGGGATACTACGGCAAGAAAGCCAAACGTGGGGTTTATGTTTATGAGTGAAGCACCGAAGTTCGAAACCCTCGAAGTCCGCCTCGACGGTCCCGTCTGCCGCATCAAGATCAACCGTCCGGAAGCGCTCAACGCGCTCAACGCGAAAGTGTTGGAAGAAATGGAAACGGTCCTGTTCGGGACCATGGATCCCGTCGAGACCCGCGTCGTCGTGATCGAGGGATCCGGTCCGAAAGCCTTCGTGGCCGGGGCCGACATCGCCGCGATGCGCGACATGACCCCGCGCGACGCCCGGGAGTTCGCGCGCCACGGCCAGATGGTCACCAAAGCCCTGGAAACGCTGACCCAGGTCACGATCGCCAAGGTGCAGGGCTTCGCGCTCGGCGGCGGCTGCGAGCTGGCGATGGCCTGCGACATCATCGTCGCCGGGAAAAACGCCAAATTCGGCCAGCCGGAAGTCAACCTCGGCCTGATCCCGGGCTTTGGCGGCACGCAGCGCCTCGTGCGCCGCGTCGGCGTGCACGTCGCGATGGACATGCTGCTCTGCGGCCGCTCTCGCTCGCTCAGCGGACAGGAAGCCTATCAGCTGGGCCTCGTCTCGCGCTGCGTCGACGACGACAAGCTGGAGGAGGAAGTGGGTAAAGTCATCCGCGGCGTGCTCGGGGCTGGTCCCTATGCGGTCGCCGAGGCCAAACGCCTCGCCCGGGAAGCGTATTCGATGAGCCTCGACGCCGGACTCAACGCCGAAGCCAATGCCTTCGCGTCCTGCTTCGCGGGCGACGAAGCCCAGGAGGGCCTGACCGCCTTCCTCGATAAGCGCGCTCCCGCATTTTCCGTCTGAAAATTTAACGGACTAGGCCCTTGACCCTCGGAGGTCTTAGCCTTAATTATGGGTGTCCCTTGGCGCAGCCGCGCCGGACCATCCACCAAGGAGCTGGCGTCCATGCCGATCAAGTTCGAAAAGAAACTCAAAGTCGAGGCGACGCTCAAGGAATTCCTGAGCAACTTCCAAAAAGACCTCAACACGCTGCAAAAGAGCGTGAAGAAGGAAAGCGAAGACCTGGTCTCCAAACTCAAGACGGCGGCCAACAAGGACAGCGTCCAGGCCAAACGCAAAGAGCTCGAGCAAATGGTGGAGAAGAACCTCAAGAAGTTCGAGCCCACGATCAACAAGTTCGTCCACGAGCTGAACGTCAGCGCCAAGAAAGCCGGCGTCGATCTGACCGAGCTCGAGAAAAAAGTCCGCGACAACCTACACACCGCTCGCACCCGCCTCTCCAAAGCGGGAAGCGACGTGAAGGCGAAAGCGAAGAAAAAAACCGCCCGCAAGGCCCCGGCGAAAAAACAAAGCGCCACGTTGAAGAAAAAACCGACGACGGCGTCACAGGTCACCCCCGTGACCGCCCCGGCCCCCGAAGCTTAAGTGAAGTTCGATTTTACGCCGGCGGATCTAGGTCCCAAGCTGCTTGCTTGGTATCTGGAACGCCGGCGTCCTCTTCCCTGGCGCACTTTGTGGCAACGCCACCGCGATCCGTATCACGTCTGGATCAGCGAGATCATGTTGCAGCAGACCGTCATCAAAGCGGTGCTGCCGGTCTACCAGAGGTTCCTCGAGGCTTTTCCGGACGTCGGGAGCCTGGCTGCGGCAGACGAGGAGAGCGTGCGTTCGGCCGTGCGGGGGCTCGGATATTATCGCCGGTTCCGGATGATGCACGCTGCGGCGAAGATGATCACTGCAGCGGGCGGGAAATGGCCGACGACGTATGACGGGTGGAAGGAGCTTCCCGGGATCGGGGACTACACCGCATCGGCAATCAGTAGCATTGCGTTCGACTATCCGGCGGCCGTGGTTGACGGCAACGTGGAACGGGTCTTCTGTCGTCTGCTCGACATTCGCGAGGCACCGAATCAGCCGTACTTGAAAAAGGCGTTTAAGGGTCTTGCAGGTGAGTTGTTGGTGCGGAGCAACCCGGGCGACTTCAACCAGGCGGTGATGGAGCTGGGGCAGACGGTTTGTACGGTTGCGGCGAAGCCGCTGTGCGACGTTTGTCCGATGGAAAACGGGTGCAAAGCGAGAAAAGCAGGGAGCCAGGGGTTGGCGCCTGCGGCGAAGGTGAAGCCGGTGATGGTCGATGTGGCCATGAGGCTGCTTATCATTGAGAGCAAGAACAGGATTGCGCTGGTCGAGCGCAGTTCCGCTTCGCGGTTTCTTAAGGGAAGCTGGGGATTCATCGATGGCGAGGCCATCGAGTTGAGTGCGGAGCGCCGAGACGTGGGGCGTGTGAAGCATAATATTACGCGGCACAAGATCAGTGCGCGGGTTGAAGCGGTTGAGATTGCGGCGAAGGACGCGGCTGTGATGCCGGACCTTCGCTGGGTGAAGCACGAAGACGTCGAGCAGAGTTTGGTGGCGAATCTCGATCGGAAAGCGTGGAAGTTGTATCAGGCGCGGGGGCTTTTTTAGC
>JAYVBB010000491.1:0-7647 GCA_043750715.1 Pseudomonadota bacterium
CGCTCAAGACGGTGCTGACGGGTCCCCGCGATCAGAACTATCAGATCCGCGACACCCTGCCGCTCGAGAGCCAGCAGTGGTCGCCGTGTAGTGCTCAGCGCGCGGTCAACCTGAACACCCAGATCATTCTCGACAACGCCGGCAACTCGAACCGCCGAGGTCTCATCACGGTCGACTCGATCGACGGCGAAGTGACGCTCATCTACGGCGTCGCCTGGCGCCGCTGCTAAGCTCAGCTCAATACTCGAAAGTAAGAGCTGCCAGACCGCCCCGCTTCAAAGGCTTGAGGCTGAAACCCAAGCTGGAAGAAGTGTGGCGGTCTTCACTCGTTTGGATCTGAGTTTTCTTCCAATCTTTCCACTCCCGACGCTCCCTCGCTCCCATGACGATGAGGGGAATCCCGACGCCCAGGCTTGCGCCGCCGATCAACAGCCCGGCCTGCGTCGTCGACAGATCGTTCTTGTCGCACTCTTCCTCATCGTCGTGGCACTCCATTCCCATCGTGCCGAACAACAGCATTAGGCCGCCGATGGCGCTGCCAATGCTCGTCACGAGAATTCCCGACACGAGCTTGCCGCTGCCTTTTGTCGGTTCACGAATCTCTTGGGCTCGCGCGGGTAGGGTGGCGAAAGTGAAGCTGAGGGTGAGGATAGAAGTAATGATCGTCTTCATGAGGCACCTCCACCGTAGGAACGATCTGGGGAGGGCTTCGGCGCCAGGACTCTTAGGTAGAATCTTAGAAATCTCGTAACGGCTTAAGTTCATTGGAAATTATTTTCTCATGATGGACTTCCTCCTCACGTTGTTCTAATTCATTTTGGATTATATTAGTTCGTAGAAGTCCATCATAAAGGACGGACCTTTAACATTAGAAGATGTTAAAGAATTTAAGGAGGACGATATGAGAATCCTCGTTGTCGAAGACGATGCACCCCTAGCCAGCATCCTGATCCGGACCCTAAGGGAAGAGTCCTACGCGGTCGACCACGCAGCCGACGGCCAAGAAGCCGAGTGGCTCGCGTTCGAAAACCCGTACGACCTGATCCTTCTGGACCTGATGCTACCGCGCAAGAACGGCATGGAAGTTCTGAAGACCCTGCGAGACGGCGGCGTGCAAGCCCCCGTTCTCATCCTCACGGCCCGCGACACGAAAGAAGACGTCGTCAAAGGTCTGGACAAGGGTGCCGACGACTACATGACGAAGCCCTTCAACCTCGAGGAACTCCTCGCGCGAGTCCGCGTTCTGCTCCGCCGCCAAACGGGCGAGCCGATCACGGTCATCGAGGCCGGTCCGGTCAAGATCGATCCGAGCCGCAAGGAAGTCACCCGGGACGGGACTCCGATTCACCTGACCGCCAAGGAATACGCTCTTCTCGAATACATGGCGCGCCACGCCGGAACGGTGCTGAGTCGTACTCAGTTGTCCGAGCACGTGTGGGACATGAACTTCGAGCCGACGTCCAACGTGGTCGACGTGTACATCGGTTACCTCAGAAACAAAGTCGACAAACCGTTCGACGCTCCGTTGATCAAAACGGTGCGCGGTCATGGCTACATGCTCGACCTGCCTGCGGGCGCCGCGAAATCGGCTCCGGCTGCAGCTCAGCAACAGGGCTCCACCGCGAAGTCGTCGGACAGTCCGACACATGTTTCTTGATAGGATCCCGGTCCGATTGAGGTTGAGCCTCGGCCATGCCATCTGGATGGTCGTGGTGTTTTTGACCGTAGGTTACGGCCTCTACCGAGTGGTTGAGCACAACTTGTACCGCTCGGTGGATGCCTCTCTTCTAACGTCAGCCCAGTCGATTCGCGACGCACGCTTCATCAGAGGGTTCAGCCCTCCTCTGATGGAGCGTTTTCTCAATCAGTTTTTCGGCGAGAAGGCGATCCGGCCTTACGCTCAGCTGGTCGACCTGTCGGGTAAGATCAGCGCCAAAACCGACGTCCGCGTGAGCCTTCCGGTAACCCCGAAGGCTCTCGCGCGCGCCGAGCGCGGCTACGAGACGTTCGAGACGTTCCCTCCGCGGTTCGACTCGGAAGCGCCTCTCCGCCAGGTGACGCTGCCCGTCATCAAGTTCGGCCGCTTCACCGGCGAGCTCATCCAGGTGGGCGCCTCGCTCGACTCGACGTTCCACACGCTGCGCGAGATCGCGTGGGTGCTTTGGATTTCGCTCCCGATCGCCATTCTGGCGTCCGTCCTCTTCGGGTATCTCCTGACGAAGCGTTCGCTGAATCCCGTGACCGAGCTCTCGGCCGCCGTCCAGCGGCTGGGCTCCGACGACCTCAGCGTCAGGTTGCCGCTCCCGCCCGCGAAGGACGAGCTGCGTGACCTGGCGGAAACGTTCAACGAGATGCTGGCGCGGCTCGAAGACGCTTTCATGAGGCTCAGGCGGTTTACGGGCGACGTGTCGCACGAGCTCCGGACTCCGCTCGCGGTTCTCCGGGGGGAAGCCGAGCTGGCGCTCCGGAAAGAACGCACGGCGGACGACTACCGCGCGTCGCTGACCACGATCAAACACGAAGCTTACGCGATGACGGGCATCATCGAAGACCTACTGCTGCTCGCCCGCGCGGAAAGCCGCGCCGTCGCCATGACTTGGATGGAGCTCTCGACCGTCGACTTCGTCGCCGAGCTGGTCAACGTCGTGCAACCCGTCTACGACGACAAAAAGATCAGCCTGCGCGTGATCAACCGGGCCCGAAACCGCTTCAAGGCGAACACGGGGTACCTGACGCTGGCGCTCAAGAACATTCTGATCAACGCAGCCAAGCACTCGGCTGCCGACTCGATCGTCGAGCTCGACGTGACCCACGACGGCTACGACACGCTGTTCACGATCACCGATTCGGGCGAGGGCATCCCGGCCGACTCCCTGCCGTACATCTTCGACCCGTTCTACCGCGCCGACACGGCCCGCAATCGCGCCGCCGGCGGCACGGGGATCGGGCTGTCGCTCGCGATGGCTCTCGTCAAGCTGCACAACGGCAACATCAGCGTCCGCTCCAAGCCGGGCGAAGGGGCGTCGTTTACCGTGCGTGTCCCGCTGCCCAAAGAAGATCTCTTCACGCCGGACGCCGTTCACGCCAAAAAAGATCGGCAGCTTCTGGCACTCCCTAAAACCCTTCGCAATGCGGCTCAGCCATGATTGAGACTATCGAAACGTTCGTCTCCCACATCACCCGGACCTTGGAAAAGAACGGCTATCCCGCCAAGCGCGTCGCGCTGCCCCTCGACCGCATGTACGAGGTCGCCCACGAGAAAGGGTTGAACTTCAACAAGGCGTTGGAAGCTCTCCAGGACAAAGGCGTCGAGCACGAGAAGACGACCGAGAAGGTGATCTTTTTTTCGAAGACGGTAGCCGCCCCCGCCGGAGCGTATCGAATGGACGGCATGTTCAAGCAGGCGCAGGAAATGATGGCTGGCATGACGCCCGAGCAGCTAAAGGCCATTCAAGACATGGTCGCCAACATGACGGACGACCAGAAGCTCGAGATGATGAAGCAGGCGAAAGACATGGGTCTCGCGGGCGAAGACCTCTAGTCGTAAAGCATTACGAGCCGGATTTTGCTATGACGGCGGCCGCCGAGTTCTATCGGCGAAGGGCCGATCAGCTCGATAAGGCGCCGCTCCGTGGCATTTTCCGCGTCGGCGAACGTCAGCGTCAGATCCGGCGCGAACTGCCGGATGATCCAGGAATCGGCCTCGGCGAGGAACTCCGCATGGCCGACGCGGCTTGCACGGCGTCGGAGACGAAAGCGGATCGTCTCCAGTCGCGACGGGACGACTAGATCGAAGCGCACGGTGTCGCCGGCGCGCAGCGCGTCCCAATGCGTCAAGACCAGATCGGGCAATGCCTTGCCGACGATCGTGGCGTTGCCGAAAGGTAGGCTGGCCGCCGTCACGTCGGACTCCTGGCGCTCGCGGTAGTGAACTTCGAGCGACGATCCGTCCTTGGAGGCGACGTCGATCCGTTCGCCGGAGTCGGAGAGAAAGGCATAGCTTTCGAACCGGCCGGTCGTCGTTTCGACGGCGAAGGATTCGCGGTGCGACGCGGTCGCGCGGGTGTCGGTGTAAGTGGTCTCGTGCGTGGTCGAGCCCCGGCCGACGCGCACCTGCTCGACGCCGCGGGCAAGCAGAGCGCCCGAGTCTGGGTCGCGGAGCTCAAAGCGCGAGGACGGAGAGAGAGCCAAAGCGGCGGCAGCTATTACGTAAAGCATCATCACGGCCGGACCTTACGTTCTCATGACGAGATTGTCCAGAAAATATCTAGAATTAGTTAGACAAAACCTAGACACTGGCTCATGCTCCGGCCATGGCGACGACGACCTCCCTTCAGAACTACAACATGCGCTCCGCCACGGAGCTCACTGGAGTCAGTGAGCACACGCTCAGAGCGTGGGAAAGCCGCCACGACGCAGTCAGACCCAGTCGGACGCCTTCCGGTCGCCGCGTCTATTCCCAGCAGGACGTCGATCGACTGCGTCTTCTTGCCCAGCTCGTCGAACGTGGTAACGCCATCAGCAGCATCGCGTCCCTGAGTGATCGCGATTTGGCCAAGCGATTGGCGGGCTCCGAGAAGCCGGTGAGAAAAGCCGTCGCTCCGGAGCCGGCCGACGCCGCCGTCGACGTCATCAAGAGCGCCCTTCACGGCTTCGACCTCGGCCGGGTCCAGTCGGCGATGCAGGAGGCCCGCTTCCGTTTCGGCGCCCGCGTCTTCGCCATCGGCATCGCGGCGCCGCTGATGGCCGAGGTGGGGAATCTGGTGGCGACCGGAGAGCTCACGGTCGCCCATGAGCACGCCGCTTCGGCGGTCGTGAAAGCGCACCTCATGGAGATGGTGTTTTCCGGACCGCGGGCGCCGACCAAGCAGCGGATCGCGCTTGCGACCATGGAGGGAGACCTGCACGAAATCGGCCTCCTGATCAGCGGGGTGCTTTGCGCGCACCACGGATTCGGGATCGTCTACATCGGGCCGAACATGCCGCCCGATGCGTTGGGTGAGGCTCTGAAAGCCCTGACGACGGACGCTCTGATCCTCGGCGTAACCGAGCTGCCGCCGGGACTCGACCGCTGGACCGTCGAAGATTATGCACAAATCGTGATGCGGCCCCTACCCAAGAAGCACGAGCTCTGGCTCGGTGGCGTCCCGCGTCGGGAAATTCACCTGAAGGGCGTCCAGCAGCGGTGGAAGCACCTGCGCTCCCTTCACGAGCTCGACCAGATCCTGGGGGGTTGGGTATGACGCCGCTTCTGTTCGATCTCGTATTTGTCGGGGGAGGGCTGGCGAACATGCTCGCCGCCTGGCGCCTTGCAGCCAAGAGGCCCGACGTTCGATTCTGCGTCCTCGAAGCCGGCAAGCAAACCGGTGGTACGCCGCAAAGCCGAACCTGGTCGTTTCACGACAGCGACCTCGAGCCCGGCTCCGAGTGGCCGAAAGACCTCGTCACGCATTCCTGGCCCGGGTATCAGGTATGCTTTCCTGATTTTGCGCGCGAAGTCGCAGGCTGCTATCGCAGCATCCGTTCGGAAGCATTGCACGAATTTCTCGTGCGCGGCCTTGGCAGTCGTCTGCGTTTCGATGCCCCGGTAGATGTAATCGAAGCCCACGGCGTGAAGTTGCGGTCGGGGGAACGGATCGGCGCGGCCATGGTCGTCGACGGGCGCGGGCTGCGGGGCGATCCGCCCTTTCCCTGCGCCTACCAGAAGTTTCTAGGCCTGAATCTGGAATTGCGCGAGCCGCACGATTTGACGCGGCCGATCCTGATGGACGCGACGGTCGGCCAGACCGACGGCTTCCGCTTCGTCTATGTTCTGCCGTGGAGTCCTAATCGGTTGCTGATCGAAGATACGTACTACAGCGACACGCCGGAGCTCGACCGTGACGTGGTTGCCGGGCGGGTACGGCAGTATGCGCAGGCGCAGGGTTGGAGCATCGCCCGCGAATTGGGCGAGGAATCCGGCGCGCTGCCGATCCCGCTCGCGGGCGACTATTTGCCTTCGGCCCGGGACGGCATAGCGTTGTCCGGTGTCGCGAGCGGTCGCTTTCATCCGACGACCGGCTACTCCCTGGCAAGCGCAGTGCGCTTTGCCGACCGCCTAGCGCGGACGCCGCACCTGTCGCCGGTCGTCGCCGACGAGCTGAATCAGGAAGGGGAAGAGGAGTGGCTGCGGGGCGACTTCTTCCGCCGGCTCAACAACATGCTGTTCCTCGCCGCCGAACCGGCGCGCCGTTGGACGGTTATGGCTCAGTTTTACCGACGGGATGCGGATCTCATCCGACGCTTCTATCGCGGTGACCTGCGCCGACTCGATCAATTGAAACTGCTTTCCGGCAAACCACCGGTCCCGGTCGCCCGGGGCCTCGCAGCGTTCGTGGAACGCGTGAGGAGTCCCCTTGCTTGAGGTCAATCCCCAAACCGGATTGCCCCGACCGTCGGCGCTCGCGGCGCTGCTCGGAGAGGCGCCCGCTCGCGCCGTGGGTCACTGCGTTCAGGCGGCGTTGTTTGCACCCGTCGACGAGATGATGCGACGGCCGAGCAAACGCTTTCGGGCCGAGTTGCTGCGCCTCGGGCATGTTTTGGGCAAAGAAGGCGGAGCCGAGCCCCGCGGCGTCGACGAGCGCACTTTCGCGGCGTGCGCCCAGGCAATCGAACTCCTTCACGCCGGATCGATGATCGTCGACGACATCCAGGACGGCAGCGCCGTTCGCCGCGGTGCGCCGGCGATCCACCGGCTATTCGGCGTACCCAGTGCGCTGTGCGCCGGCAACTGGCTCTACTTCTGGCCGTTGCGCCTCATTCGCGATGCCGGCCTTGCAAAGGACGTGGAGTACCGGATAGTCGGCATCTATTGCGACGCGGTGGAGAAGGCCCACTACGGCCAGGCGGTTGATCTGAGCATTCGCATCGACGACCTCCGGCAGGAAGACGTCCCGGGTCTGGTGGAAGGCGTGGCGGTGCTGAAGACCGGCGCGGTCACGGAGCTTGCCATCAGTGTCGGCGGCGTCCTTGCCGGGGCTGGCGACGAGCGCGTCGCGGCCATGGCTCGCTTTGGCTGCAGTTTCGGCATAGCCCTACAGGATCTCGACGACCTAGGTAATCTTCTGGGTCAGGTGGAGCCGGAAAAACGGCACGAGGACCTTCTGATGGCCAAGCCGTCGGGGGTGTGGGCTCACGCTGCGAGGACTTGCGGTGCCGACGACTACCGGACCTTCGTCGAGGCCGTCCGGACCTTGCGTCGGGGCGACGACGGCGAGCTCGAAGCTTGGCTCGAGCGCACGAATTTGGCGGAAAGCATGCGCGAGGCGGCGCGCCGGCGTCTGGCTGCGGCTTTTGACGAAGCGTCGGTCATTCCCGGACTTGGGAAAGATCATCCCGCGCTCGAAGCGCTGCGGCGCCTACAGGAGGTTCTGTTGCATGCGTACTGCTGATAAACGCCACCGCGCCGTGGTGATCGGGAGCGGGTTCGGAGGCTTGGCGGCAGCGATCAGGCTGGCCGCGTCGGGGGTCGAGACCACGATCCTGGAAAAACTGGCCGTTCCCGGCGGGCGGGCCGGCGTTTTCCACGATCAGGGCTACACCTTCGACGCCGGCGGCCCAGGCCTGCCCTCAATACCGGTAGCTGTCGAGCTTGTACGGCCCGCTCTT
>JAYVBB010000492.1:0-2432 GCA_043750715.1 Pseudomonadota bacterium
CCTTCCGGTTTTTTCATTTCCCGACTTCGTAAAACGATTCCTCGACGGCCAGGGCAGGGACGACGCCGTCCTGGCGGGCGAAGACGGCGTGCGTCGGCTGATGAAAGGGTGCTTCATCATGTGCCCAACCATTTGTTATCAGAAAGATATGTTGAAGGGTCAACGCTTCGACGCGCAGTGGCGCCAGGTGCTCGACCTGGAGTTCTACGTACGGATTTTGATGGCCGGAGGCACGTGGGTCGGGACCTTCAACCGCAGCTACCGCTACCGCCGCCACCCCGGCAATCAAACCAGCCTTTTGACGGCGAATCTCGATCGCTTTCGCGAGGAATTCTCGTTGCATCGGGAAGTTACGAAGCGGGCGACCGCGAAAGGCTGGTCAAAAGCGGCCCGGGTCGCCGTTAAGGCTCCTATGATCCGGTTGCATCTGTTATTTTTGGCCGTTCTCGATCTGATCAATGCGAGATGGAGCGCCGCGGGCACCAAGCTCGCCCTCTTGCGCAAATCTAACCGGTGACTCCCGTGGACTCCTCCGCCTCAACGCAAAGCCCCGAATACCGCGACCGCCTCGTCAAGCAGTCCCGGACCTGGTGGAAGCGGCTCGTCCCGGTACAGGCTCCCTACCGCTTCAACGTGCGGCGCCTTTGCCCTGGACGGACTCTCGAAATCGGCTGCGGCATAGGGCGGAGTCTCCGTCACCTCGGAAACGGCAAGGCGGTCGGCGTCGACCACAACGCCGCCTCCGTGGCGACGGCTCAGGCCGCCGGCCTCGAGGCTTACGAGCCGAAGGCCTTCGAGGCACGGTACCAGGGGCTCGACGCCTCGTTCGACCATCTTCTGCTCGCGCACGTCGCCGAGCACGTCAGCGAGAGCGTCTTCATGGAGCTCGTGAAGACTTACCTCCCCTACCTGAAGACCTCGGGGTCGCTCGTCATCATCACGCCTCAGGAAAAGGGTTACGACTCGGATCCGACGCACGTGCGTTTCGTCGACTTCCCGGCGATCCAGCGGCACGTCGATGCTTTGGGCTTCAAGGTCGAGAAGTCTTTTTCGTTTCCGTTCGCCCGGGTCGTCGGGCGACTTTTTCCCTATAACGAATTCGTCGTGTCGGCGCGCCGCCGTCCGAGTACCAGAGGCAAATAGTCCGCCTTGCTGTTCGCGATTTACCTGATCTTAGTCGTCGTCATCCTGCGCCAGTTCGCGAGCCGGCTCTCGCCGTCCCGGTCGCTCGGCTGGTGGGCGACGTTCGTGCTGCTCGGCATCGCGGTGGTCGACGCGAATCTCTTCGGTCCGCTAGCCTCGCTGCTGGGTTTCCAGCTCATTAGCAACTTTCTGTTCGCCGCGATGATTTTCCTCGCCTTGTTCGAGGTTCTCTCGGTTACGTCGCTGGCGGTCAGGACCGTCCGTCAGCAGCGTTTTCTCGTCGCGCGCCTGGCCTCCAACGACTTTTGCCAGGGTCCTGGCGGCGCCGCCCGTGACGCCAAGGTGCTGATCGTCGTTCCCTGCTACAACGAAAAAGCGTCGCTACCCGCGACCATCGCCCGACTGCGGGACCTCATGGCACTCATGGGCGGCGAAGCCCTCGTGTGCTTCGTCGACGACGGCTCCGTCGACGGAACCTGGGAGGTGCTGCAGGCCGGCAAAACTGAGCGGCTCGTACCGGTACGCCACGCCGTCAACATCGGGGTCAGCGGCGTCCTTTTGACTGCATTCATGGTTCAGCGGGAACTGGGCTTCGACTTCGTGATCCAGTGCGACGCCGACGGCCAGCACCCGGTCGAGGACATTCCGGGCCTGCTCGCCAAGGCCCGGCAGGAGAAAACGGACCTTCTGCTCGGCTCGCGCTTTGGGCGGACCGCAGGCGGCGAGGCGAAGCAAAAGGACCGCTCGTCGACCGTCGTCCGTCGCGGCGGCGGCCTGGTCATCAAAGGGCTCCTCGGAATGTTCGGTCCAAAGGCGATGGTCGACGACCCGACCTCGGGCTTTCGCGTGTTCTCGCGACGCCTCGGCGCCCTTTTGCTCCTGCAGATGCCCGACGAGTACCCGGAGCCCGAGACGATCGCCATCGCCGCGCGGCAGGGTTGGCACATCGCCGAGACGCCCGTCGTGATGTTCGAGCGCGTAGCTGGCCGCTCCAGCATCAGTCGGCTCGGTGCCCTTCGCTACATGTATAAAGTCATGACGGCGCTCGTCGCCCTCCGGCTCGTGCCGGCCCGGCGGCTGGACTGATGCGTTGGCTGACTCAGCTCGTGCTGTTGATCGGATGCCTGGTCCTGGTGCCAGGAATCAGAAGCTGCGTCCTCGACCTCATGGAGGCCGCCGGCAAGGCCATAAAGAGCGGTTTCGCCAACGTCGAGTCGTTGCAAGCTCCGGGAATCGGCGAACAGGCTCTGCCTCCGGCGGCGGCCGAAATCGTTCGCATGGCCCGCCGA
>JAYVBB010000493.1:0-3904 GCA_043750715.1 Pseudomonadota bacterium
CCGCGCTCGGCGATCCGGGACGTCGCTTCGATCAGCAGATTCCGCGATGCCAAACGGACGCCCAGATGGTCAAGGCCCTGGCGATCGCCGTCTTTCATCGGCTCGAGCGAAAGCACGAGCGGCGGATCCTCGACCTCGAACTTCGCGTAGTCGGGATACATCTTGGCCGGCGCCATGCCGAAGAGGCGACCGTAGAACTCGACGCTTCGGCCCAGGTCTTTGACTTTAAGCGACAGGTGGAAGGCCTTGTCCGGTGCTTCAGGCATGTCGAATCCTCAACGGAAAAAGGCTTCCTTCGCTCCGTACTCTTCGTAACGACGGCGAAGCCAGGCGTGAAAATAACAATAGTGGGAAGAACGCTGGTCTCCCCCGTCCGATTGCTTGTTGTAGCTGAGGTAGAGGTGGCGGCGCGGCGAGCCGCTGGCGTTCGGGCCCGACCCGTGAATCGCATAGCAACCGAAGATTACGGCGTCGCCGGGAGCCAGCGGCACTTTCACCCGGTCCGCCACCGCGATCCCTGCGTCCGGCAAATCGTGGAAATCGCCGTCCCGCGGCGAAACGTAGCCGTCCCGGTGGCTGCCGCGGACGATCTCGAGGCATCCGTTCTCTTCGTCGGCGGCGTCGAGCGCGATCATGACGGTCAGAAAGGATTCCGGAAAAAACGGCCAAGCGATGAAGTCCTGGTGCCAGGCATAGCCCGGCGAGCCGGACGGCTTGAAGATCAACTTGTCTTTGAAGAGGAAGGGGGCCTCTCCGTAGATCTCGCGCAGCGCACTTTGCAATGCCGGCGCAGCCGCGATCTCGTTGACGGCGGGCAATAAGTCGGCGACGGGGTCCAAGGCGTCGAGCAGCTGGACACCGTCTCGCGGGCGAATCTTGTAGCGGCACCGAAGGTTGTTCCGGTCGGCGACGGCTGGGTCGTCGCGCAGCCGGTCCGCCTGGCCGAGAACGGCGTCCAGCGCGCCCGATTCGATCAGGCCTTTGACCACCACGAAGCCGTCGGCTTCGTACCCCGCTTTCAACCCGTCGCTCATCGGTTTAGAACGCCCAACCGGCGTGGAGCATCGCGAGGCGGACGCTCGTGCCCTTGCCGATCGATTCGGCGAAGCGGCGGCTGCCCTTGGCGTCGTTCTCGACCTGGTCGTTCGGCGCGCCTTCTTTTTCGTTCTTCGTCGTCGACTTCGACAGGATAGCGGTCGACAGGCCGATCCACTCGGCGCCGAGGATGAAGCCGGAGCTCCAGCTCCACTCGTTGCCCACCCCGGCGTCGACGCAGACGGCGCGGGCGTCCGTCTGGGTGTTGACCGAGTTCGCCGAGTTGGCGTCGTCGGAAATCTGGGCTTCGGAGCGGACGGCGCGAAGGCTGCCACCGCCGGTCACGTAGAGGCTGTTCAGCGGGAACCATTTGAGGTGGCCCTCGACGGAGGTGACGCGGATGTCGGCCTTGTCGAGGTTGGTCTTGTCGTCGCCTTCGTCGTTCCGGGAGTTGACCTCGTTGCTGCCGTTGTTGGATTCGGCGCGGGCGGTAAGCGCCCCGTGGTTGATGCTGCCGCCGACCTGGAAGCGTTTGTCGAGGATGAGGTTACCCTCCACTCCGAGGCCGGGAACGACCGTGTACATGATCCCGGCGCGGGCGCCGGCATTGAAGTGTCTGCCGGCCCGGACGTCTTCCGAGCGCGACGAGTTTTCGGAGTCGGACTTTTCGGCCTCGACGTTGGCGGACTCGGCTTGGGCGCCCGACGCGAACGAGTAGGCGACAAGGGCAAGGAAAAAGCGGCGCATCAGAGTCTCCTTTGGGGGAGTGAAGATTCTGAGCGGACGGTAATACAAAAGCCGGCGGGTGCCAACGCCGCCACCGCTGTTTGGGCTGTTTGGGGTCAGGCACGTGCATGACCCCATTCTTGTCTAGTTACTGATTCTGCAGGAGGGCGAGAGCCAGCTTCGGCACACTGTTCGCCTGAGTGAGAACCGACGTGCCGGCCTGCATCAGGATGTTGTGCTTGGTCAACTCGGCGGTCTCTTCGGCGATGTCGACGTCTTTGATCCGCGAGCGCGCGGCCGAGAGGTTCTCGACCGAGATGCTGAGGTTCCGGATCGTCGAGGTCAGGCGGTTCTCGATGGCGCCGAGCTCGGCGCGGGTCGACGAAACGTCTTCGATCGCCAAGTCGATGGCTCCAAGGCTCCGCTGTGCGTTCACCTTGTCGCCGACGCCCAGCTCTTCGATGCCGAGCTTGTCGGAGTTGACGTCGAGCTTGAACGCATCGAAGGAGATCCGGTCGACGCCGAGCAGGTTTTCCCCGCCCGTGTTGACCTGAAAATCGAGCGAGCCGCCGGTCCCATCGAGGAGGAACGTGCCGTTGAACTCGGTGCCGTTTGCGATCCGGTCGATCTCGTCCTTCAGCGATTGGTACTCGAGGTCGAGGTACTTCCGCTCGCGGGGACCGATGGTGTCGGAGGCCGCTTGCACGCCGAGTTCGCGGAGGCGAACCAGGATGTTTTGCACTTCGTTGAGACCACCCTCGGCTACCTGAATCAGCGAGATTCCGTCGGAAGAGTTTCGCTGGGCCTGCACGAGGCCGCGAATCTTCGCGCGCAGTTTCTCAGAGATCGCGAGACCTGCCGCATCGTCACCTGCCCGGTTGATCCGGTACCCGGAGGACAAACGCTCTAAAGAGCGATCGAGCAGCTCGCGGGTTTCACGCAAGTGGCGCTGCGAGTTTAGCGACGACACGTTCGTCGCGATTCTCAGGCCCATGATTCACTTCCTCCGTGGGGGTGACGGTCGGGCGAACAAAGATGACGGGAAAAATACGGGCTGGGGGAGAGGACGGGATAGCGGAGATTGGTATAGTTACAGATTAGCACGCTGCGCCTACGAACTACAATCAGGGCGCTTTTTCCCATCGCTTCGGTTCCCGCCGACTCGCCTTTCCTCCAAGCTTAACCCGCTGATCCGGCTGGATCTTTACTCCGATCATTCAACTATCACCGGAGTTTACCGATCCATTCATTGATCAAAGGCCGTCACTGCAAGGAGAGTCGCCATGCGTCTCACTAAATCAACAGCGTTTATCTGCCTGGCCCTTTCGGGGTGCCTGAGCGGCCCGGCTTTCATGAAGCAAAAGGGCAGCGCCAACCTGCAGTCGACACCGGGTGATGCGAAAGTCACGAAAGACGCCGCGGTCGTAGGCGACAGCGAAGGCGTGCTCACCGCGTCGCTCGATCCAAATACCGACGCCGCGCAGCTCGTGTCCGCCAGCTCGTCGAGCGCGATCGCCGGCTCGTCGATCTCCTTCCCTCCTGGCTCCGTCGCCATCGCGACCGAGATCACGGTCGAAGAGGGCGCGACGCTCGCTTCCGACGCCGTGGCGTCCGACCTCGGCGCCGGCTCCGGCAGCCTGTCCGCTGCGAGCCCTGCCATGGTCATCTCGAGCTCCGCCGACACGGATGCGGCGCAGCCTTTCACCGTCAGCCTCGTCGTCGGCAGCTCGCTGAGTCTCGACGACGCCGGCAAAGAGCTGGTTATCGTCTACAAGGTGAAAAAAGCCGGAGACGACAGCACCTACGTCGGCGTCATCCCGAAGGAAGAGGTCACGCTTGAGGACGGCAAAGCGTCCTTCAAAGCCTCCTACTTCGGGTCTTATCAGGCGATCTACACGACGGTGACTATCGCGAAGGTCGAAAAGACCACAACGTCGCCGATCGTCACCAAACGCGAGGAAACGAACACGGAGCAACCGCCTACCGCGGCGACCGACGTCAGCGAACTCAAGGTCAACAACAAGGGCCAGAACTTTGTCGAGCTCGGCTGGAAGCCGGCGACCATCGCTTCCGGCTACGTCGTTCGCATTCAGGCCGGCAATAAAGTCGACCTGAACTGCCGCAGCGGCGACTTCAAGCTAAT
>JAYVBB010000494.1:0-13122 GCA_043750715.1 Pseudomonadota bacterium
TCCAGTAGGACTGCTCTTCGCTCTGGAAAGCCAGAAAGAGCGCGTTCCAATCGTCGAAATCGTGCAGGACGTCGGTACTGCCGCTGGAGTAGAGCGGCATCCCCGGTTGCACGTTCCAACCGAGAGCCGTGTCGGTCTGGTCGCCGTCGCCGTTGAAGTCGATGGCGAGAGACGCCCAACCGACCGGCTCGGAGAGCGAAGCCTCGTTCAGTATCGCGCGGCCCCCTCGCGAATACCCGAGCTTGAAAGCCGTCGAGAAGTAATTGTTGTCGTAGGCACAGCCCGCGTACCCCATCGTGCACCGATAAACGTCACCGTTGTCGTTGGTGTCCAACCCGACGATCTGGAACTCGTAGTTCATCGAGCTGACGTAGTTGGGTTTGTAATTCGTGTTCTCGTCGCCGCCGTGGCCGAGGCCCAAGTTGTGGCCGAGCTCGTGCAGGAGGGTCGCCGCCTGCACGTTGACGATGAATTGCTCGAGGCCCGCGCCGTAACGCCAGGCGCCGACCGAAATCATGCCGTCGTTTCCGAAGATTTCGGCGAGCCCGCTCGAGTCCGCGGCTCCCGTCGGAAGCTGCGACCACGCGTTCACGAAGTAGTGGAACACGTTGCGGCGCGCGATTTCGAAGTTGTCTTGCTTGATTTTGTAAAGGTTGGCGCAGTTGGCCGCGGTGTGCGTCCCGTCGGTGCCGAGGTAGAGACAGCGGTTGAACGGAATGGCGTTGCCGCCGCCTAAGTCGTAGTCGGCCGGGTCGAGGCCGGCAGTAAGGTCGAAGAGGTCGCCGACGTCGAAATGGACGCGGACCGGGTATTGATTGGCGTCGTTGCCGTCCGGCACGTAGTTTTCGAACGTGGTGCGGACGAGGTCGAGCGCTGCGCGGCGCAGCGGCAGCATGTAGGGGCTCCCCGTCGTGTCGGCCTGGCTGTCGGCGAGTCCGGCCGGATTCGTCATCCAGTCGATCTCGACGAAGACGTCACGCACCAGAGGACTCGCGCCCATGTCTTTCAGATTGATGCCGGCGATGCCCGAGGCGAGGACTTCCTGGCCGTCCGAGAACCAGTCGCCGTCGGTATCGGCGAGGAGCGGGTCGGTCAGGCTCGTCATCGTCTCGTAGTCGTCGGTCAGCCCGTCGCCGTCGGTGTCGGTGCCGGCCGCGGCGCCCGTGCCGTTGTCACCACCGGGGCTAGAGCGCGGAAAGATGATCCAGTCGGCCGCGGCGTTCGAGTCGTTGTAAGCGAATTTGCGTCCGAGCGAGGTCGACGCCTGGCCGTTGGGCAGCGAGACGACACCCGAAAAAGAGCCCGAGAGCGGGCTGGTCGGGCTGACGTGACTACTGTCCTGCCAGCGCACGAAGTCGATCGTCTGGTTCGACCGCGTCAGCTCGAAGAATGCCGTCTGCTCGTTGAAGAACAGCCCCGAAACGAAGGCGTCGGTCGCCCCGTTCACTTTGATGCCGTTGTAAGCGTGATCGGGGTGTAGCAGGAAGTAGCGGCCGGCGCCGATGACAACCGACGGCAGCGCGCCCGACTTCGGCACGCAGCTGACGGAGTCCTGGCAGGCACGGAAGCCGTAGTCCGAAAGCTGGAGCGCATTCGGCGTCGTGTTCTGAATCTCGATCCAACCCGTGTCGTCGAAAACCGACGGGCTGATTTCGGTGATCATCAGGACCGGAAGGACCTTCAAAACTTTGAAGTGGAATACCTTTTGGCCCGAAGCAAGGCCCTTGGCCGCCGTCACGGTCAAATCGCCTTCCGCGTTGGGGCTGGTTCCCGCCGGTCGCGTCACGACTCCGCTTGCAGCAACCGCGGCACCGGTGGACGACCAGCCGAGCGTCACCCCGAAGTCCCAGGTGGAGGGGAGATTGAGGTCGTACATGACGGCCGCGAGCGAGGAGTTGGTCTTTTTCAGCAGCGATTCGTTCATCGCGTCGAGGGCATTGTACACAGCCTGTTGGTCGTTGGGATCGTTTGAGATGACGATCAGACCGAAGGTCTTCGTGGTCGTTCCTGTGTCGTCGGAGAGCGTCGCCGTCAGCGTAACGACCGCGTCGCCGTCGGCGAACGCATTGCGCGTCACGGCGCCGGCATTGGAGACGACGTTGGGGTGGGACGACGCCCACGTGATGCGCACGCCGTTCGACATCAGCCCGGCCAGCGCCAAGTCGGTGCGGACGTGGTCCTGGTCCGGGTTCTCGCCGGCGATCGAGCTGAAAGACAAAGCCGCCTTGGCGGCGTCGAGCGGCGTCACGACCGTCCCGACGGAACCCGAGACGCCGGCGTTCTGGTCAGGCTGCACGCCCGAAGCGATCACGATCTCTCCACTATCTGCGGGAGACTCGTCCGCCGGTTTTTCCTCCTTGCAGCCCCAAGGCGCCAGCAAGGCAAATGATGTCAGCAGCACCCAAGGGCGCGTCATGGAGGGTCCTTTTTCTTACCTTCGGCGGACCCGGCGCCAGCTTGAGAATTTGGATTTTTTATCTATAACTAAGGATGGTTACAAAGAACTCAGTCGGGCCAGCCGTGAAGGATTCCGCGCATTTCCCGGTTGATGGTCTTCATGTAGGCCTGAATGTCCTTGGCGGACGGGTCGACCGGATCCCGGAAGTAGGTCGGCGTGTCCTGGCGCATCCGCAGCATCTTCGTCTGCCAGATGTTGTCGGACTGCAGAGCCAGGTCGACGCAGTGGTAGTCGTCCAGCGTCTTCTGGTCGACGTACTCCTGGATGCTACGGAGGGTATGGTCCATATAGATGCGCTTGCCGTCGCTGTCGCGCGTGTAACCCCGGACTACGTAGTCGATCACGACGACGTCGGAGTCGAACTTCTGGAACATGTAGTTCAGGGCGTTGAGCGGCGAGATCTCGCCACAGGTGGAGATGTCGATGTCGATCCGGAACGAGCAGATCGTGCCGCCCCCGTGAAAGTCCGGATAGGTGTGGGCGCAGATGTGGCTCTTGTCGAGGTGCATCGACACTCCCCCGCCCTTCATGTCGCTCATCAGAATGAGGGAACTCGCACCCCAGGGGACATAGTCCTGATCGGATACCGCAAGAACCTTCGCCTCGATGATGTCGCAAATGCCCGTCAGCACTTCCGTGATCTTCTTCGCGCTGAAGCGGTCCGTGATGTACTTGATGTACGACTGGCGCTCCGACTCGTTCCGCGCGACGCAGAAGTCGTAAAGGTTGAACGACAGCTGCTTCGTCAGGTTGTTGAAGCCCTGGAGCTTGACGTCTTGTTTCGGGGCGACTCGCTTCATTCAGACCCTCAAGTCTTGTCGGGCTCGTTGCCTGTGGTATCGCGTACGACGCCGGGCGCCATGTCGGGAAGATTGCGTTTCTGGCCCATGAACACCACCGAGAGCTGCAGCAGATAGACGGCTTGCCTCTCGTCCTTCGTGTAGTCCTTGCGGCGGAGGAACTGGAGGCCCCAGCATTGCGACGGGGAATTGTAATCGATTCCCTCGGCGACCTCGAAGCGATTGTTGTAGGAAGGCTCCAGGTCCTCGCTATCCTGCCGCTTGACGGAAACATAAGTCGTGACGGGCGAGATCACGGAGGTCGCCAGATAGAACTTCCTCTCATAGGCCCTCAGCACCTTGTCCTGCTTCAGGTCGTACTTGCCTCCGACCGTGTAGCCGAGGCGGAGGGTGGTCTGGAAAATGGACGGCGTCGTCAAGGATTGGCCGAGACTCAGTGCCTGCTTGAGATAGACGTCGTAGCTCACGTTGGAGATCAGGCTGAAGCCGCGGTGGTAGACGCCGAGCTCGGCGTTGACCGGCTTCCAGGCCGTCGGCAGCTCCTGCTCGGCCTCGGGCGCCGCCTCGGCGTTTTCCTTGCGGATCCGCTCGCGTTCTCCGGCGTCGATGAAGTCGTACGAGGCGTCGGCCCGGAACGTGAGGGGCGTCGCGTAGTACTCGTCGTCCAGCTGGTAGCGGTCGACGAGCCACTTCTTGTTCGCCTCGTCGTAGAGGTCCCCGCTGTCGCTGACGGGCCGGTCGACCTCATAAAGAAGCTCGTGACGGGCGCGCTCGCCGGGATCTTCGGCGACCTTCCGGCCGGGGTTGTTGGGGGTGCTCGCCGCGGGAACTTTTTCCCAACCGCGACGCAGGAGCTTCCAGACGTTGTCGGTAAAAAGCGTGACGCGGCGGCTGAGCTGCATCCGCTCCTCGTCGGGGACGTCGCCATCCAAAGCCGCGACTTCAGCTACCGGCGAAACCTGCGTGTCGCTGGCAAAGTAGGATAGCTGGCCGTTCGCGGGGTCGTCCGGATCAGCGTACGGATTGCCGTAAGGACCTCGCCGGACCACGGACGGCCGGGTCGCGAAGCGCAGCCGCCAATCCATGATGTGGTGAACGAACTTTTTGGGAGTCTCCGGGTTGTCCGGGTCCACACATGCGGGCGGCGGCGGCTCGACGTCGCAGTCTTCGTCCGCGAGCCAGCCCGGCGCCACTCCTTTGCCGTCGATCGGCAGGCGGAATTCGATGCCGGCGAGCCACGAGCGGATCTCGCTCCGGTGGTCGCTGAGGCTAGCGTGGTCGATGTAGCGCGCTTCGAAGGAGTTGAACTGGTTCACCTGGACGATCTTGTCGGACACGATCGGCGTCACCGTGTCGAATTTCGCGCGCTTCCAGTTGCCGTCGCCGAGCGACGGGTAAGCCGTGATGGACGTGTCCTCGTCCTCGCGGGAGGCTTTGAATTCGGTAATACGGAGGTTTTCGGTGGTCAACTGGCCGTAGATCGGCAGGGGCGAGCCCGGCGGCACCAGCGGGTAGTAACGCGACTGCATCTTGAACCGCACCGGCTCCTGCTGGCCCTGGAAGCGTTCGTCGAGGAGGTAGTTGTCGCCGAACCGCGTGCCGAGGCCCGCGTAGAAATCCTTCCCGTCCAGATGCAGCTGGGCGTTGCCGGTCGAGAACGGCTTGACGTTGCGGCCTCCGAAGAAGGCCTCCTGGAAGTCGTCGGGGACGTACAGCTCTTCCGCATACCGGTGATCGGAGGCGACCTCGCCGTTGCTGACCAACGATAACCGCGGCGCGAGGTACGTGACGCCGCGCCAGTTATAAGCACCCCGCCAGGTGTTCTCGGGCACGGCCAGATGCTGGTTGATCCCCTGCTCGAGCCAGGCCACGTTGGCAGGATCTTCGACGCCGCCTTTGCGCTTGTTGGCCAGAAGGACGTCGTTCCAGTACTTGCGGCTTTGCAGATATTGCTCGGTGTAGGCCCGCCCTGAAACGTCGTCGGTCGGCGCTCCGAGGTCTTCGTTGGTGAGGTCCGCGGCGTTGCTCAAACCGTCGCGGTACATGTTTCCGAGCTCTTCGCGGATGCCGCGGTCTTCCATCCAGAGCCGGTCGCGCATGCCTTCCACGGAAACTTCCCAGCCGGAAAATTCCTTCTGCTGCGTCCGGTACTCGATGCCCAGCCGCGTGCCGCGCTTCTCGAAGACGTCGGTCGTGAACGTCGCGTCGGAGCTCGGGCCGAGGTCGAAGTAGACCGGCTGGGTGTAAATGTTGCCCGAGCGCGACTCGAAGCCGAAGGTCGGCATGAGGAACCCGGACTGGCGGCGATCCTTGAGCGGTAACTTGAGGTGAGGGAGGTAGAGGACCGGGATGCCTTTGATCTCCAGGATCGGGTGCGAGAGGTCGGCATAGCCGCCGATCTGGGCCTCGATCTCGTCGGCACGGAACGCCCAGGCCGGGCTTTCGCCTTCTTTGCAAAGGCACGGCGTGAACAACGCGTTCCGCGCGGCGTAGTCGTTGCCGTTGGAGCGCATCAGTTGGTCGCCCTCGAGGTGGAAATAGGCGGAGGCGAGACCACCCTTCTGGGTATTGATGCCGTTCGCGCGGCTCTTTTCCCAGAAGTCGCGACGGCCTTTCAGGGACTGGCGACGCTCGCTCGGGAACCGAGCCAGCGACGGGTTTTCCTGGTTCTTGACGAGGGCTTCCTGCTCGAGGAGGAGCGTATACCGGTTGACGATGTCCGGGCTGAGCGGCGCTCCAGTGATGAGCTGGCGGCGCGCTTCGCGGAGTAGGCGGGCCTTGAGTTCGTCGATCTCCGCGAGCCGCCGGCGGCGCTGCTTCTAGAACGCGACTTCCTTGGGAGTGAAGCCGAAGATCCGGCGCGTCACTTTTTCGATCTCGACGGCGTCGTTGGTCAGCATCGTCGCGTCGCGGATCTCGAAGTCGCCCGTCGCCAGATGATAGACGACGGATTCGCCGAGAAAGAGGTTCGACTGATTCATGATGACGAGATGCCCGCGCGCCTCGACGACGTTGGTCGTCCGGTCGAGCTGAACCTTGTCGGCCGCGACGAGCGTACCGCCGCCGATGACGACGACGTCGCCCTCCAGCAGCTGCTTCTTCATGTCGTTCGTGATTCCGGTCTTGTTGGAGTCGAAATAGACCTGCGACCCGATGTTGCGCGCGACCGGATCCGCGAGCTCCTCGAGCTCTTCGACCGACGGCACTTCGGGCGTATAAGGCGACGGGACCGCGGTCTGGGCCACGGCCTCGGGCGCGAGCAGGAATGCGAGCAATAATTCAATCATTACGGTTCTTTTCCTGCATAGCACAGGCCCGGGGCTTTTGCGCTACGAGATAAGTTCCCGCCTTGATTTCAGAACTGGCAGGCCGACGGCTGGGGCGCCGGGCAAAGGGTGGCCGGGGGCAGACCGTTGCCGCGCAAATCGAGGCTCGTCAGATGAGAAAGCGGCACGAGCGGAGCGACGGTCGCGAGGTGGTTGAACGAGAGATCGAGAGATTCCAGGCCCGTCAGCGTCGCTAGGGCGCCGACATCGAGCAGCTGGTTCTTCCCGAGGTTCAACGCCAAAAGGCCGGTCAGGTTCGCCAGCGGCACGACGTCGCCGATCTGATTGTCTCCGAGGTCGAGGCGCGCCAACGAGCGCGGCAGCGGCAGCGGCACCAGGTCCTGGATGCCGTTGCCCGACAGGGTCAGGTTCCCGAGACGCGGCAACGCCGCCAGGCCTTCGATGCGGGAAACGTGGTTCCCGGCCAGGTCGAGCGCTTCGAGTGCGGAGGGCAGACAGGCCGCGTCGAGGTCGGCGAGAAGGTTGTCGCGCAGCGAGAGGCTCGCGAGCTTTCCCAGCGACGACAGCGGCACCAGGCGCTCGAGGCCCGTCCGGTCGAGCGTCAGGCGGGTCAGCCCGGAAAACGTCGCGAGGCGCTCGGGATTGAGCAAGGCGCGGCCGGCCAGGTTCAGCTCCGCGAGCGCCGGGGACCCGGAGAGCGCCTCGACGTCGAAGTCCTGGGGGAGGTTCGCCCCCGAGGTGGACAGGTCGAGGCGCGCGACGGCGGGAAGCTGGGCGAGGACGGCGAAGTCGACGCCTTCCGCGTCGATCAGCGACAGCGTCTGGAGAGCGGTCAGCGCCGTGAGCGGCAGGAGGGACGTCAACGGATTGCTTCCGAGCGCCAGATTTTCGAGCGCGGTCAAAGACGACAACGGAGTCGCATCGGCGATCAGATTGCGCGATACGTCGAGGGACCGTAGCGACGTCAACGCTGCCAGCGGTGACAAATCGACCAACGCAAGATCCGTGACTTTGAGCTCGACGATCTGCGTCAGGCGGCCGAGGCTGGCGACGTCGAGAAGGGGATTCTCAGAAAGATCCACGCTTTCGAGGCGGGCCAGCGCCGTCAGCGCGACCGCCGAATCGATTTTGTTGCCGCGGAGGCGGAGCACCTCGAGGTCGATCAGGGAAAGGATCGGCCGGAGGTCGGCGATGCCGCTGTAATTCAAGCTCAAGGTCTTCGTTTCGGCCAGTCCGTAGCGAAGCTCGGCCTCGTCGCAGCTGCCGCCGCCCAGCGAACGGATCATGGCGTCGATCGTGACCCGCGCCGCGTAGTCCACCGATTCGTCGCGGCACCACTCACCGAACGTCCGCTCTGCGACCACTTGATCGGCGGCGTAGGGAGGCGCGTCCTCCGCGTTCGGGCGACAGGAAACGCACACCAGGGCGAAGCTGAAGATGAAGGCACGGGAGAGCATCGCGCTAGACTAGCGCAAGAGCCCCAGGCGCGTCATCACGTCGCCGACGGCATGCACCGATCCGCAGACGACCAACGGCTCACTTACCGAATCGTGGGCGGCCCACGCTTCGGTAAAGGTCTGGTGAAACGGCAGGTCGTGGTGCCGTGGCGCCAGATCCTTCGCCGACCAGGTTCGTTCGCTGGTCGTCGCGAACAAACGGAGCGGCGCCAACGCCGGTCGGAGCACGTCCAGAATGCCGTTGGTGTCCTTGTCGGCGAGGATCGCGATCAAGCCAGGCAAGGGACGGCTCGCAGACGCCCCCATTTTTTCCTCGAGGGCCGCGCGCAGGGCCTTGGCTCCGTCGACGTTGTGACAGACGTCGAGGAGTAGCCGCTGGGCCTTGCCGTTGCGTTCGACCGTCGCCGACTCGAAGCGGCCGCGGAGAGACGGCGCCACGGGAGTCCGGGGGTCGTCCAGCGACTGCACCGCGGCGCGGAGCTTGGCCTCGGCGTCACTGTCATTCGCAAGCAGGAAGGTACAGGCCGCAACCGCCATGACGAAGTTGCGGCGCAGGTAGCCGGGCCAGGCCGCGGCCACGCGAGGCCAAGGCGTCGACAGCCCGGAGGCGAACGGCAGGTTCACCACGATGCGGTCGCCATCCGGACCGAAGTGCCGGCCCATCTCTCCCAGGACCGCACCTTTGATCCGGGCCTGCTCGCGGATCATCGCGACGGCGTCGGCGTCGCCCGCCTGGTCGCCTCCCCAAAGCACCGGGGCGCCCGGACGCATGATCCCTGCCTTCTCGAAGGCGATCTTGGCGGTGGTGTCGCCCAGGTACTGCTGATGATCGAGGCCGATGCTGGTGATGACCGACAGAGACGGATTCGTGGCGTTGGTCGAATCCCACCGGCCGCCGAGTCCGACCTCGAGCAGGTCGATGCCGGCGCCGAGACGCCGGAACGTCGCGAGAGCCAGCAGGGTGTTGACCTCGAAGAACGACATGTCGTCATAAAGGGCCCGCGGCAGAAGAGCCTTGAGGTCTTCGAGTCCCCGAAGCAAAAGCGCTTCGTCGACGGTTTCGCCGTAGACCTGGATGCGCTCCTCGAACCGTGCCAGGTGCGGCGACGTGAACAGCCCGGGGCGGAGGCCTAGGAAACCCGCGAGCTGCCAAAGGTAGCCGATCGTCGTGCCCTTGCCGTTGGTGCCGCCGATCAGGATTTCCGGAACCGTGAAGAGGGTGTTCTCGTCGAGGCACGCGAGCGCCGCCCGAGTCCGCTGCAGCCCTGGCTTAATGACGGTCGGACGCTTGGCGTAGAGCTCCGCCAGGGCCGGCGCCAACGGCTTCATTGCAGCGGGACGGGCATCAGGATCGAGAGGATCTTGGCGATGGTCGGCCTCAGCGTGTCGCGGTGGCAGATCATGTCGAGCATGCCGTGCTCCAGCAGGTACTCGGAGCGCTGGAATCCTTCGGGAAGTTTTTCCCGGATCGTTTGCTGGATGACGCGCGGACCGGCGAAGCCGATCAGGGCATTGGGTTCGCCGATGTTGATGTCGCCGAGCGTCGCGAAGCTCGCTGCCACGCCCCCCGTCGTCGGGTGAGTCAGCACGGAGATGAAAGGCACGTGCGCTTCCCGGAGCTTCGCCAGCGCGGCGCAGGTCTTTGCCATCTGCATCAGGCTAAGGATCCCTTCCTGCATCCGGGCGCCGCCCGAAGACGAAAAGATCACGGCAGGATGGCGATGCTCCGCCGCCCGCAGGAAAAGGCGGGCGATTTTTTCGCCGACGACCGAGCCCATGCTGCCGCCGAGAAACTGGAAGTCGAAGGAGCCGACCTGCACGGCGCGACCGAGCAGAAGGCCCTCGCCCGCGAAGAAGGCGTCATACTGGCCGGTACGCCGATGCATTTCCTGCAGGCGGGCTTTGTATGGCTTGCTGTCGACGAAGTTCAGCGGGTCGTTCGAGCAAAGCGACGCGTCGAACTCATTGAAGGAATTCGGGTCGAGGAAATGATGCAGGCGATCGAGCGCGCGCATAGGGAAGTGGTGATTGCACTTCGGGCAGACGTTTTGATTCGACGCGAAGTCGCGCTTCAGGATGATCTCGGAGCACTTCGTACAGCGCTCCCAAAGTCCGTCGGGCGTGTCGGTGCGCTCGCCTTTCGCCAGCGGCGCTTTTTCCCGGTTCAGCCAAGCCACGAGTGACCTCTTCAAAATGCTAGGACCCAGGACGCTAGCAAATCGAAAAGACGGCTGAAAGGGAACTTTTTTTGGTCAGATCGAAAAACCTTTTTCCCCAAACATAACAATCATTTTGGCCTTGCAATGAGAAGCAAAACCTGCTTAAGATCGTACTCATCCCAAGGATAACAAGAGGCACGCGCTGGCTTTCCGAAAAGCATCGGCGCGAACGCGTGTCTGACGAACGAGGCGGCAAGGCGGCGGACTGTCAGGGGCCAAGGATCGGCCCCGTAGTTCACTACCCGAGAGCGTATAGAGCGAGCGTGTGAAAACCAGGGAGGGTTCGATGAGTTGCAAGAAATGCCCGCACCACGTGCGGCACGGCCAGGCAGCAGCCGACGGCAAAGGGATCGAGTTCAAGAATCGGTGCGGGCTGCGGATGAAGACCCAGCAAGCAGTCGACTGCGCTCACTATCCGTTCGCCAAAATGTTCGAGTACACCGTCTGCGACGTGTACCTCGACGTCTTCAAGTCCGCGATTCAGAGGAACGACGCCGTCCCGACGTCGGACTTCCAGTTTGCGGCAGACCAGGTCAATACCAACTCGATCACCGAGATGGAACTGCTCTAAGTCTCAGTTGCCCAGCAGACCGATCAGCTGCCCGATGCCGCCGCCGCCACCGCCAGTCTTAAGCTGACCGAGAAGCGTTTGGAGCTGACCGCCACTCAGGCCTTTCAAAAGGTCCTGAATGCCGCCGGCTCCGCCGCCGCCGCCGAGAAGCGCGGTGATCTGCTGAATCAATTGGTCGTTGCCGCCGGCGCCCGTTCCGGCGCCCGTTCCGGGCAGGCCGAGGCTGTCGTCGGTAGCGACTTCGAGGGTGAATTCTTCGCTGGCGACGTCATACGACTTCGCCGTCAGGCCGGTATCCGAGCTGCTGATCGAGCAGGCCGAGGCGCTCGCCTCGTCCTTGCATTTCGCTTTGTCGCGGAGCAGGAACTTCAAAGGATAGGTGCCGCCCGTGGGCGTCTGCCATTTGAAGGTAACGGTCGAGCCGCTGACTTCGACGGTCGTGCCCGACGGCGCCGCCATCATACCGACGAGGACGTCTTTGCTTCCGGCACCTTTGATGTTGAAGGTGATGGACAGGGGCGCGCCGAGCTTGGCTTTGAGAGCCGAGGCGTCAGAGATTTCGAGGGAGAGCGGTTCGGTCGACTCTACCGACGGCGTGCCCTCGGGAGTCTCTTCCTTTTCTTCTCCGGCTTCCTTGGCGCCTTCGTCGAGGCCTTCCTCGTTCTTGGCGTCGAGGCTGTTTTTCTTCGTAGGGGCCTTCGGGGCCGACTCCGACTTGCAGGCGGAGATCGTCGCCACGGCGAAAACCAAGCTACCAGTAAGAAAGAAGTGCTTCAGAAGAATCACGGCATGACCCCCAGCTTAGAGCTTCCGATTCAGAACGTGTCGAGCACCGGTATGCTTTCCTTATCGGTAGATTGGCCCAAAAACTTGAGGGAAACCGAAAAAACAGCTGTTTTCCAAGAAGTTTCGATGGTTTGTAGCGCGGCGTTTTAGTGAAATGTTGGCCTCTGGTCAGCCGAGCTTGCGAAAAGGACCGTCCCTTCGTCTGGACGGCACTTCCCGCACCGGCAGTCCCCTTAAAGGGCAGCGGATATCCGAGCCTCCGCAGGGCCTTATCCTCGGTCCTCAAGCTCAGGGGGAAGCGTCCGAAGCTGTTCGCCGTGATAGGACGGTGCCATCCGGTACAGTCACTTAGAGGAGGACTTATGAGGAACCACCATTGGAGGTGGCCCGCAGGGATTGCAGGCTTGCTGACGTTCAGCATGATGGCTGCCTGCAGCAACGACGAACCAAGCTTCAACGAGCAACGCACCTCGAGGAAAGTCAGCGTTGCGGTCGAGGGCACTAGCGGAACTTCCGCTGACGCTACGGGCGAGTCGTCGGCCGCCGTGGCCACGACGGACTGGACGCGCGACACGGTAGTCAGTGCTGACGCTTCGAGCGGCGACGGCGCAGCTCCGGGTACGGAAACTCTGGGCGACGTCTCCGGCACCGACGGAGCCGGCACGACTCCCGGCGTCGACGGGGACCTTGCTGGCGCCGACGGCGGCGCGACCGACGCCTGCTCCGTGAACTGCGGAGCGCACGACGGGTTGTCCACCGACGGCGGCACCACCAATGGTGGTACGACCGACGGTCCTGGAAATGATGGCGGCTCGGGTCACGGAGATGGCGCCGCGACCGACGGCAGCGGCTCGGACGGCGGCCTTGCCGACGGTACCGGCACGACCGACGGTTCCGGTACGACCGACGGTATGGCCGGCGGCACGACCGATGGTACGACCGGCGGGACGACAAGTGGTACGACCGACGGCATGGCGGACGGTTCCACCGGCAGCGTGACTGACGGCTCCACGGAAGGCACCGACGGCAGCGGCGGAGGCGACGGGCTCGCCGATGGCGGTACGACCGACGGTAGCGGCTCTTCGGACGGTGGCACCACCCCACCGCCGGTGGATAACACGGATACGGACATCAAAGCCTGCGCCAAGGCTCACGGCGTCGCGGCTTCCCGAGTCAAGATCGCCGGCAACCAACCGAACGTCAAAATCGAATCCGATAGCGTGATGGCGATCAAAGTGACGGGCAACCAACCGACCGTCGAGCTCTCGCTCTTCGGCGCGACGCCCGACGCCAAGCTCGCCGGGCTGTGCGTGTTCCTTGCGGGCAACCAGGCCGAGATCAACGTCTTCCTCGCCGTCGACGTCGGCCGCCTCGTCTACTTCGGACGAGGCAACCGCTCGCACGGTGACGTCGCCGTCCAGGAAGGCAGGACGCTGGACCATTTGACGGGCGACCTCGCCGGCAACCAAGCTTGGCTCAATCTGCACGGACGGGGTTCACACCCTTGCGAGGTCGTGCGCCTAAGGGGCCATGCTTCCCGCTTC
>JAYVBB010000495.1:0-3266 GCA_043750715.1 Pseudomonadota bacterium
CAGCGGACGTGATGGAGCTTGAAGTGGCCGAGCTCGTGCGCCAGGACGGCGACGACTTCCGAGGCGCCCATCGTCTGCACCAGGGTGTCGAACAGCACGATCCGTTTTTTCCCGAAGACGCCGGTAAAATAGGCGTTGCCGTGGCTCGAGCGCTTGGACGCGTCCATGATGAAGATGCCGGCAGCCTGAAAGCCGATCTTGGCCGCCAGGTTTTCGATCTTGGATTTGAGCTCGCCGTCGCCGACGGCGGAGAATTTGTTGAAGAGCGGCGCGAGGAAGGTCGGATAGAGCCACGCGGCGATGACGCTGAACCCCGTCATCGCGAGCCACGCGTACACCCACCAGTAAGTGCCGGTAGCCTGCATGATCCAGAGAATCGCCGCAAGCAGCGGAGCGCCGAGAAGAGTGGCGAGGACGAGTCCCTTCAGCCGATCGACGAAGAAGCCAGCCGGCGTCTGACGATTGAAGCCGTGCCGTTGCTCGATCACGAAGATGCGGTAGAAATCGAACGGGAGGCTCAGCACCATGCTAGCCAGCCCGAGCAGGCCGAAGAACACGATGCCGGTGACGAGGGGTCCGCCGCCGAGTTGACTGGACGCGAGTTGTCCGCCGCCTTCGGCCATGCCCAAGCCGCCGAAGGCAAGAAAGACGAGAAGCGCGACGAGATGCACGCGTGAAGTAATTTGCGAGAACGCGTACTTGTCCTCGGCGTAAGCGAGAGTCTTCGTCATGTCGATTTCCGAGATCCCGAGGATCTGGCGCGCTTCCGTCTGGCGCTCCGGGCTCAGATAATAAACCCGGTTGACCGCGGCGAGGACGCGTTCCGCGATGTGTTGCGCGACTCTTAAGCCGACAAAAATCAACAGGATAGTCGTAGCGTTCACGGGGCCCTCGAGGTTGCGGTTCCACCGCGAAATCTAGCATGGGCGCTTGCCCGCGACCACACTTTAGGTATGATCCGGCCAACGAAAATGAGGAGCGTTTCCATGAAAGAAATCACCGTGGCGGAGCTGAAAAAGCGCCTTTCCGGTCCTAGCCGTCCGTTCCTGCTCGACGTCCGCCGCCCCGACGAGTTCGCGCAGTCTCACATCGACGGCGCGACGCACATTCCCCTCGACGAGCTGGCCCAACGTGTCGGCGAGCTGAAGCCGAACGACGAGATCGTGATCAACTGCAAAGGCGGGGGCCGCAGCGCGCGGGCTTGCGCGTTCCTCGAGAGCCAGGGATTCACCAACGTCGCCAATTTGGTCGGCGGCAACGATCAGTGGCAGGCCGAACGGGATTCGTGATAGCGAGAAGGTGTCGCCAGGGGAGCCCGACTGGGCTGAGAGAGTTGCATGGTGCGGCTCGACCCTCAAAACCTGATCTGGGTAATACCAGCGTAGGGAGAGAACGACGTGAGCTATACGCCTTGTACCGGGCCGCTGCCCAACTCCGAGAAAATTTACGTCGAAGGGAAGATGTTCCCCGACCTCCGCGTGCCGATGCGCGCGATCCAACTGGAAGCCAGGGCCAACTGCGCCCCGCTGACGGTTTACGACACCTCGGGTCCTTACTCGGATCCCGCGGCCCGGATCGACGTGACCAAAGGCCTCGAACCCCTGCGTAGGGACTGGATCGCGCGCCGGGGCGACACCGAGCCGGTGCCGGCGCCGTTGACCGACGCGGGCGGCAAGCCCGCGGCCTTTCCCGAGCTGGCCCGACGGCCCGTCCGTGCCAAATCCGGGCGGAACGTGACGCAACTCCACTATGCCCGCCGCGGCATCGTGACGCCGGAGATGGAATTCATCGCCATCCGCGAAAATCAAAAGCGCGCAGAGCTGAGCAACCTCGATCCCGAGCGGGAGCAGCGCCTCAGAGGCGAACCGTTCGGCGCGACGCTGTTGGCAGAAGTCACGCCTGAGTTCGTGCGCGAGGAAGTCGCCCGCGGCCGGGCGATCATTCCCGCCAACGTCAACCACCCGGAAGCGGAGCCGATGGTGATCGGCCGGAATTTCCTGGTGAAGATCAACGCCAACATCGGCAATTCCGCCGTCAGCTCCGGCATCGACGAGGAAGTCGAGAAGCTCGTGTGGGCGACGCGTTGGGGTGCCGACACCGTGATGGACCTTTCCACGGGAAAAAACATCCACGAGACGCGGGATTGGATCCTCCGCAATTCACCGGTGCCGATCGGCGCCGTCCCGCTCTATCAGGCCTTCGAGAAGGTCGGCGGCCGCATCGAAGACCTCTCCTGGCCCGTTTACCGGGAGACGTTGATCGAGCAGGCCGAGCAGGGTGTCGACTACTTCACGATTCACGCGGGCGTGCTGAGGGCTCACGTGCCGTTGGCCCGGAACCGCGTAACGGGAATCGTCTCGCGCGGCGGGTCGATCATGGCGCAGTGGTGCCAGAAGTCGGGCCAGGAAAACTTCCTTTACACCCACTTCGCCGAAATCTGCGAGATCATGAAGGCCTATGACATTTCGTTCTCGCTCGGCGACGGACTTAGGCCCGGTTCGATCGCCGACGCCAACGACCGGGCGCAGTTCGCGGAGCTCGAGACGCTGGGCGAGCTCACCAAGGTTGCCTGGACGCATGACGTCCAAGTGATGGTAGAAGGTCCAGGTCACGTTCCGATGCATCTGATCCAGGAGAACATGCGCCGGCAGCTGGAACTCTGCGACGAAGCGCCGTTCTATACGCTTGGGCCTCTGACCACCGACATCGCTCCGGGTTACGACCACATCACCAGCGCGATCGGAGCGGCGATGATCGGCTGGTACGGCACGGCGATGCTTTGCTACGTCACTCCGAAGGAGCACCTGGGGCTGCCGAACAAGGACGACGTCAAAGCGGGGATCATTGCATACAAGATCGCGGCCCACGCGGCCGATTTGGCCAAGGGCCATCCCGCCGCCCGCCGCCGGGACGACACGCTGTCCCGGGCCCGCTATTCGTTCCGCTGGGAAGACCAGTTCGCCCTGTCGCTCGACCCCGAGACCGCGCGCCGTTATCACGACGAGACTCTGCCGCAGAAGCATGCCAAGGGGGCGCACTTCTGCTCGATGTGCGGGCCGGCCTTCTGCTCGATGCGCATCAGTCAGGACCTGGCGTGAAGGTCGCGGTGGTCGGTGCAGGCATCGTCGGTAGGCTCGCGGCGCGCCAGCTCGCCCGTCGGGGCATTGCCGTGACGCTGTACGATCGCCACGATTTTTCGACGCGGAATGCCTGTAGCTTCGCGGCGGCAGGCCTGCTGGCGCCCGTAGCGGAAGCGGTCGCCGCCG
>JAYVBB010000496.1:0-1748 GCA_043750715.1 Pseudomonadota bacterium
AACGGCTTCGGTCTGGTCGTGGGCCTGAAAGCCTCGGGAGATAGCAAGAAGTCGCTCGCGACGAACAAAGCGATCGCTAACATGCTGACCCGGATGGGCATCAAAACGACCGCCGACGAGGTCGCGACCGGCAACATGGCGGCCGTCATGGTCACCGCCGAGCTTCCGGCCTTCTCCCGCATCGGTGAGTTGGTCGACGTCAAAGTCTCGGCCATCGGCGACGCCAAGAGCCTCGCCGGCGGCACGCTGATCCTGACGCCGCTCAAGGCCGGCGACAGCGAAGTCTATGCCGTCGCTCAAGGTCCAGTCGTCGTCGGGCAGGCGTCGGGCAAAGGCGCGCAAGTCCTGACCGTCGCCCTCGTGCCGCAGGGCGCCACCGTCGAGCGCGAGTTCATCCCTGCCGTCGGCGCCAAGGGCGTGCTCAATCTGACGCTTATGCGGCCGGATTTCACCACCGGCTCGCGCATCGCGGAAGTGATCAACAAACGCCTAAAGGGGTTCTTCGCCGAGGCCAAGGACGTCGCCAGCGTCGAGGTGCAGGTACCGCCGGTCTATTCTGGCCGCCTCGTCGAATTCATTTCGGAGCTCGAGAGCCTCAAAGTGGAGTCCGACACCCGCGCCGTCGTCGTGATGAACGAACGCACCGGCACGGTCGTGATGGGCTCCTCCGTCGTCATCGCCCCGGTGTCGATCGCCCACGGCGATCTCTCCATTAGGGTAGGGGACAAAAAGAGCAAAGGTGCGACCGCTCCCGACAAGCACGTCGTCAACATGGGTGGGGCGACGGTGGGTGATCTCATCGAAACGATGAACGCCCTTGGGGTCAAACCGGCTGACCTGGTCGGCATCGTCCAGTCGATCCACGCGGCCGGCGCGCTCAACGCGGAGCTGAAATTCCTATGAGCACCATTCCTCAGGCCAACTTGGGATCGGCCCAGATTAGTGCCCAGTCCGCCAACGAAGACAGGATGTTGAACGTCGAGCGGACGCCCCCCAGCAACCGGGAGCAGATCCGCAAGGTAGCCAACGAATTCGAGTCTTTGTTCCTGAATCTGGTGCTGAAATCGATGCGCGACACGGTTCCCAAGAACGAGCTGATGGACGGCGGCAACGCGGAAGACATCTACAAATCGATGCTCGACGACGAGTACTCCAAGATGATGGCCGAGCAGCGGTCCACCGGGATTGCCGACAACATTGAGGAATTTCTCCTGCGGGCTCAGGGCGGTACGAAGGCCAACCCTCCTCAAATCCCGGAAAAAGGCCTCAAAGCGTATCAGGACGAGTCCTTGCGATCACCCGCGAAACAAGCGAAAATCAAGAACGGCGCAGTCCGCGCCCTATGAGAGGTGAGTCATGGCGACCAAACCTGTGAACAGTGGCACTGCCGGCGTTTTCACTCCGGTGCAAACTGCTAAAACGGGCGAAGCGAAGGACGCAAAGTCGATGGCCTCCGCCGGCGCCGGCGACCTCGCGGCCAAATACAGCGACAAAGGCTCGGCCAACGTTCAAATCTCCGAGTCGGCGAAAGACCGCGTCGAAGCGCAGAAGCGCGCCTTCGACATCGCCAAAGCCACGCCCGACATTCGCGAAGACCGCGTCGCCGACATCAAGTCGCGCATTCAAGCCGGCACCTACCAGATCGACGCCGGCAAAATCTCCGACGGCATGCTCCGTGAAGCGATCATGGAACACCTCGCCGAAGGCGAAGCCTAACCTGTTAGGTGGGGTCAGGCACGTGCCTGACC
>JAYVBB010000497.1:0-8401 GCA_043750715.1 Pseudomonadota bacterium
TGGGGCTTAGTAGCATCCTTGCGAACCCGGAATACAACCTGGTTGTACTCAGAGGCCATAGTTGCCTTTTCAGCACGGGCATCAGCCAGCCGCCGAATGGAACCATCTTCGCCTTGAGGGATTTGTGCGCTTCGTAAAGGGGGGTCTTGAGAGCGGCGTCAGTGCTCACGGGATCGTCTCCAATTGAGGTGCCATGACCTTAGGGTTGGGCGCGGGAGCTGTCAACATACCGCGTTGACTCGCCCGGGCCGATCAAATATAAATCCATAGGTTTTTAAAAACATTGCGGAAAGAGAGGTCAGACCATGACGACCATGTTGCGTCTTCTAAAGGCTGAATCGACCAAATTGCGCCGCGTGAAGTTCCTTCCCCGCATCGGCCTCACCATTGACCTGGGCGGCCGGATTCTGGTGTTCAAGAGCACCCCCGCCCTCGAAACGTTCCTGAACCTCAAGGACCGCGGCCTCGCCCTGAAGAATCTGGCCAAGCTCGCCATCGACGAGATGGACGAAATCCGCTTCCCGATCCTGAAGTTCGGCCTCGCGGCCGTCAAAGACTTTAGCGACAAGGCGAAGGGCATGAAGAAGGCGCCGGTGCGCGCCGCGGCGAAGAAGAAAGCCGACGAAGCGTCGACGAGCGTCTAACGTCCTACATGAAGTCATTGGTTATTCTTGCCTTGGCGCTGGCGGCCTCGTCCCCAGCTCTCGGTAAAGACAAAGAGAAGAGAAAGAACGACAAGCCCGCTCCGGCTCCGGCCGCCGAATCTCCGGCAAGCGGACCGAATAGCGAGTCGCTGCGCAAAGGGAAGAAGTTCCTCGCAGCCCTCGAGCTCCTCGGGGTCCAGACCCAGATGGGCATCGGCTCGGGTCTGCGCGGGGGCATGTACCTCAACTCGGACTCGCTGGTCGAGATTCACTTCTCCTCCGCAGAGGCCAAGTTCGATTCCGACTCGTTCTCAGATAGCGATTACAGTGCGGGCATTTACGAAGCTCAACGCACGGGTAAGGCCTCGCTCTTCGAGGTGATGTACAAGCACTTCGCGACCAACTCCTTCTATTGGTCGGCAGGCGTGGGCGACCGCCAGTCCGAGGCCCACCTGGAAGCCTACCGCTTCCTCAGCGATGACCGCGAGACGGTCGCAACTGCCAAGACCCACGACATTGGCCTGTCGGCAGCCATCGGCAACCAATGGCAGTGGGGGACGTTCATGATGGGCTGTGACTGGATCGGGTTCTACATCCCCGTCCTTCACCTCAGCCAGGACAAGCAGGAAGACAACACGCCGACGGAAGTGAGCGACGCCAAGAGCATCGACAAGGCGCGCGACGAGTTCTACCAGGACGAGACCGAGGGCAACGCGCAAGGCGTCCGCTTCTACCTCGGCGCTTCTTTCTAGTCCTTCTTCGCTTTGGCGAAGGCGTCGTCGCAAAGGCCCGCGCCCGCCCGCCAATCCTGATCGCCGAGTCCGGTGATGGCCAGAGCTCGTCGCCCGCCAGCGCCACGGCGAAAACCCAGGTCATCTGCAGAAGTCTCAAGCAGCAATCTCTTTGGTGATTTTCAGGGGCGCCGTCAGAACGAAGACTCTCGTTTCGCCCAGTCCCTTGAGATCGACGGTGCCCCGTTCGTGGATCTCGAAGTCCGAGCGGAGAATCTGGGCAGCGGCTTCGGAAACCTGAATGGTTCCGGGTAAAGCCGACGCCTCGAGGCGGCTAGCAAAATTGACCGTGTCGCCCCAAAGGTCGTACGAGAATTTTTTGGTGCCGAGCACGCCCGCGATCACTGAGCCAGTGTGAATCCCGATGCGAAGCTGGAGATGGAGGCCACGTTCCCTGCCAAAGGCGATCATCTCGTCCTGCATCTTGAACGCCATGCGCGCCAGGTCTCTCAGGTGGTCGTGGCGGTAGTCCGGGACCCCACCTGCCGCCATGTAGGCGTCGCCGATCGTCTTGATCTTCTCGATCTGGAATTCTTCCGTCAGCGCATCGAAGCGCGAAAAAAGGTAGCTCAGGTGGTCGATGAGCAAGCGAGCCGGAACCGTCCGGGAGAGCGGCGTGAAGCCGACGATGTCGGCGAAGAGGATGCTCGCGTCGGCGATGGTCGCAGCCACCTGGTGGTCCCCGTCGTTCGAAAGCTGCTTGGCAATGGAAGCCGGCAGAATGTTGGCCACGAGGCGGGCCGACTGCTTCCGTTCGATGTCGATCTCGAGCGTGTTGATGAAGAGCTGGCGCATCATCCGGTCGCGTTCGCGGCCCACCAGAATTCCTACTGTATTGGCCAGAACGAACAGGAAGATCATAATGTAGTATTTGCCGGCAGCTGACGGAAACTCGCCCAAATAAACGTCAGTAGCGGCAAACGCCGCCGTGGCCATTAACGCCAGAACGCGGGTGTGGCTGTACCGAGTGGAGGGGGTGTTGTAAATGCTAATGACGATGATCAGCTGACACCCGAACATCGCCTTTGCCATGCCCTGGGGGAAACAAAGGAACACGTAGCACTGAATCGCAACGAGCCAAAGGCCGCCCAAAACCATGATCGTGTCCTGGTACTGGCGCATGAGTCGGTAACGAAAGCCGACCAAATTCCAGCATGGAGTCAAGATCGCGAGGCAGCACATGACCAGACGCCACTGCCATTGGTGAACTAACGCGTCAGCCATCTGCGGTATTGAATAAAAAGACGGAGCAAGACCCAGGTAGGCGATGAACACGAACTCGAAGATCGCCATGCTTCGGAGACCTTTGGCCTCTTTCACGCGCAAGTGGTCGCAGAAGTCTTGCTCCAGCTGGCCATAGAAGTGGCCGCTGATCGGTTTTCTGCGAAGTGTGAAGCCAGAGTTCAGGGCCTATCCTCCCCTTAGCTCATCGGCGGAGTGTCGATTCGGTTGACACCGCTCGCCCTGGTAGACGCCCAAATAACGCTTAACCCACCGATAATATTAGGCCTGGCCCTGGCCCGAGGATTGCTCTTGGGCTCTCGGCTGCGGAGTCTTAGCCGTGGTTGCGTTGCTGCTCCCTGTTGTTAACCGCTGTTGTTGTACCGGATGTTGAAAGGCTTATGTCATGCGATCCTACCTCGTGAATTTTAGAAAATGGTTCCTGGGCCTTGCGCTCGTCGTTGGCGGCAATTTCGTGTTGGCTGCTTCTGCCGAAGCGGCTAGTGTTTACAACTGCTCCGCCAATGGTTCGAAGTGCGTGGTGAAGGTCGAAGAAGGCATCATCGGTGACCACGTCAAGGTCCTCGATGAAAAAGCCCGGGTGATCGCCTCGGGGCGCATCATCAAACGTCGCGGCTCCTACGCCGTGGTCTCCGTCTCCAACACGTCTCAGACCATCCGCAAGGGCTACCCTGTGATCGTGGACGTTGAGAGCCGGGACAGCAACCTTCAGTGGGCGGCGTCCTTCTCCAACAAGGACTGAGGTTTCTTGAGGAAAAATCTCTCCCTCGCCAGCTCGGCAGACACGGAGTCGAACCTTTCCGTCGTTATCATCACGCTCAACGAAGAGAAGCGTATCAAGCAATGCCTTCAGAGCCTCCCGCGGGGCTCTGAAGTTTGCATTTTGGACTCCGGCAGCACCGACGGGACGGTCGCCCTGGCGAAAAGCCTCGGAGCCCGGGTCGAGAGCCGCCCTTTCACCAACTTCGCCGAGCAAAAGAACGCGGCGGTAGCGATGGCTACCAGGCCGTGGGTGCTGTCGCTCGACGCCGACGAGATCCTTTCGGTCGACCTCCAAAAAGACGTCGCGCGCGTGACCTCGGATCCCCGGACAAAGGAGGCCGGCTTTCGGCTCCGCCGGCGCCTCGTCTTCCTTGGGAAGAAGCTCCGCTTCGGCAAGTCGAGCGACATGCCGCTTCGCCTTTTTCGCCGGGGAGTCGGCACCTTCAAATCCGAGATCCACGAGCAGGTCGTCCTGCGCGAAGGCGCGACGGGGCAGCTCTCCTCTGAGCTCCTCCACCATAGCTACGACGACCTGACCGACTACTTCGGCCGCTTCAACCTCTATACGTCCCGCGTCGCGGAAAACCACCGCCGTCTGGGCCACGCGATGCCGTTCGGCCCGCTGCACGTTCTTCGCCCCTGGACCGAGTTCTTCACGCGGTACTTCCTCCGCCTCGGCTTTCTCGATGGCTATCCGGGCTACACCTACGCCCTGATCAGCAGCGTCTACACGTACGTGAAGTATGCGAAGCTGAAAGAGCTGCAACCGTGAGCCCGCGCCGGCGCATCTGGCACCTTCTGTCGAACCGCTGGAACAGTGCGATCACCGAGTACGCTCTCAGTACGGCGCGGGCGTTGAAGGACGAGGGGCACACGACGCTTTTCTCGCCGCTCGAAGAGTCGCCGGCCGCAAGCCGTGCCGAGCAATACTTCGAGTGCGAGCCGTTCAAGAAATTCTCGTTCTCCGAGGTGACCCATCTGTTCGGCTTGGCCGACGAGTTCCGGCCGGACGTAATCTTCACGTACGGTGGCCCTGAAACGTTTCTCGCCTCCTTGCTGAAACGCCGTCGCGACGTCTGGGTCGTCCGGTTTCGAGGCCAGAGTTTCGACGGCACGGCCTTCGGCGCAGGCCTGAAGCACAAGCTCTCCCACCGTTTCGTGGAAGCCATACTGACGCCGAGCCAGAAGCTCGCTACCGCCGTGCGGAGCCTCGACCCGGCGGCGCGCGTCGCATGCGCGCCGCTCGGCATCGACACCGGCGTCTACCGGCGCGTTGCCACCCCGGCTCCGGACCGGCCCGAGCTTCTGATCTTCGGACGTCTCGATCCCGTCAAAGGACACCAAGCGGCCCTTCGTGTCATGGCGAAACTTCTAGCGCAGTGGCCCAAGGAGCTGCCTCGCCCCCGCCTTCGCATCGCCGGCGAGCCCGCCAACGTTTCGCGCACCCATCTCGAAGACTGGACCAAGGAAGCGGGACTGGTCGTCGGCGACGACGTCGTGCTGACGCTCGAGCGTGTTCCCGAGGTGCCGGCGCTGCTGTCGCGAACGACGCTCGGCTGGGTGCCGAGTCTAGGCTCCGAGATCATTTGCCGCGTCGCCGAGGAGTTTCTGGCGTGCGGTACGCCCGTCGCCGTGTCGGGAGTCGGCTCATTGGACGAAGTCCTTTTCGAGGACGCCGGTTTCTCCTACGGCGGTAAGACCGAGGACGAGATCGCCCGGATGTTCGCGGCCGCGCTGCCCTTGCTGCTCAAAGAAGGCGAGGCGGCGAAGGTCGCACGCAGTGAAGCCGCGCAGCGCCTCTACTCCCTCGGGACGATGAGCGAGGCGCTGACGCGCGTACTGCCGTACCTTTGATTCAACGTCAGCTCGTCCGCCTCCACGCTGCTAGCTGGCGAATCAGAGGATTTGCAGCCGTACGTGGCCGCGGACACGACGAGCAGGAGACCAAGGAGACTCGTCCGCATATGAAGCTCCGTAAAAAACCTCATTCTCATGCTCCGACCGGGCCGAGCCACTTGCGGGGTTTGGCCCCGTCGGCTTTGTCGACGAAGCCTTTGGACTCCATGAACTCGACGATCCGGGCCGCGCGGTTATAGCCGATCTTGAGATGCCGCTGAAGGAAGCTGGCACTGACGACGCCGTGCGCTCGGGCGAGAGCCATCGCTTCCTCGAACTTCGGATCGTCGTCCATGACGATGTCCATGTCGCTGCCTTCGCCGTTGCCTTCTTTGTGCCGCGCGAACTCGTCGTCGATCCAGGCGATGATTTTTTCGTCGTAGTGGACGGGACTCGTCGCCTTGACGTTCGCGACCAGGTTGAGCACTTCCTCATCGGTGATCAGCGCGCCCTGGAGGCGCTCCAAGCGGCCGATGCCCGGGCGCTGCAGCAGCATGTCGCCTTTGCCGAGGAGTTTTTCGGCGCCGATCAGGTCGAGGATGGTCCGGCTGTCGTGCTTGCTCACGACCTGGAAGGCGATCCGGCACGGCAGGTTGGCCTTGATGACGCCGGTGATGATGTCGACCGACGGACGCTGGGTCGCGAGCACCATGTGAATGCCCGAAGCGCGCGCCTTCTGCGCGAGCCTTTGGATCGACGTTTCGACGTCTTTCGGCGCCGTCATCATCAAGTCCGCGAGTTCGTCGATCACGAGCACGATGTACGGCAGACGGTCGAGCGTCTCGTCGTTCAGAGCGTCCTTGAGCTCGCCCTTCCTTAGCGACGAAGCCTTCGCCCAGAAATCGTTGAAACCCGCGATGTTCCGGACGCAGGAAAGCTGCATCAGCTTGTAACGGCGCTCCATTTCGACGATTGCCCATTTGAGCGCCAGGGAAGCCTTGGTGGGCTCAGTGATGACAGGCATCAACAAATGCGGAATGCCTTCATAGATCGAGAGTTCGAGCATTTTCGGATCGACCAGGATCATCCGAACGTCGTCCGGGTTCGCTTTCATGATGATCGAACAAAGCATCGAGTTGATGGCTACCGATTTGCCCGAGCCGGTCGCGCCCGCGACGAGAAGGTGCGGCATCGAGGTCAGGTCGGCGCACATCGGCTGGCCGTTGATCGTCTTACCCATTCCGAAGGTCAGGGGCGACGGTGAGTCTTTGAAAGAGCTGGTCGCCAGAATGTCGCCCAGATGCACCGACTCGCGTTTGGCGTTCGGCACCTGGACGCCGAGCGCGCTTTTTCCGCGCACGGGGTGAATGAAGATCGAGTCGACTTTGAGCGCGAGCGCCAGGTCGTCGATCAGACCGACGACTTTCGATTGTTTGACGCCAGCTTCGGGTTGGTACTCGAACACGGTGACGACGGGACCCGGTTGAAAGCCGACGATCTTGCCAGTGACGCCGAAGTCCTCGAATGTCTTGACGAGAAGCGACGCGGTTTTTTCGAGATCCTTCTGATTGATGACCGTCGCCGCGGACGCGTCCGCCTTGTTGAAGACGGACAGGGGCGGGGTCGTGTAGTTGGAGGGGGTGCGCTCCTTCGCCTTCGAAGCGGCCGCGGGCGGCGGCGCGTAGTGTTCTTCCAGCGCGCTTTTCGGCAGCGCATAGCTCGTCACTTCCGGCGAAACGCGGTCTTCCGCCATGTGAGACGGGACGTCGATCGCCGGGATGAACTCCGGCTCCTCGGATTCCACCTCGGGCTCTTCGTGCACTTTTTCGTCTTCGATTTCAGCTAGCGGCTTCCGCTGGAAAATCGACAGCCACCAGCTTGGCGACTTCCACTCCTTCGTGAGCGGCTCGATCAGACTCTTACGGAACACCATGAGGACGGCAGTCAGCGCAATGGTGCCGACGGCGATGAAGCCCCCGACTTTACCCAGCCAATAGATCAGATATTTGGCGAGAGTGGTGCCGACGACGCCGCCGCTCGGGAAGTCGAAGCCCCGCCAGGTGACGACGGGAAATTGGAGAGCGGCCACTGCCGCAACGCAGCCGATGCCGAGGAGCCACCCTGCGAGGCGGGAGCGCGCCGAAGCGGCGGGATTTTTGCGCACGATCATCACGGCGCTAGTCAAAAGCGGGAGCGGTAGCAGCCAGGCGACCAAGCCGAACACGAAGAGCGCCAAACCGCTGAGGTTCGCGCCGAGCGTACCGGCCAGATTTTCGGGCGTGGCCTCGGGGAAATTGACGGCGACCCAGGAAGCGTCGATCGGCGTGAAACTCGCGAGAGCCGTCCAGTAAAAGGCCGTCAGACCGATGGCCGCGACGAGAAGCACCTCGCGCTGGTACGCATCCGCGAGACGCCAGGGCATGACGGCGCGAACGAGAAAGCCCAGGCGTGCTAAGGGCGCAAGCCCCACAGCTTTTGACATGACGGAAGCTCCCAACGGAAGGGTCGGCGAAGGAGGGACGGTGGAACGGGGGATGGAGACCGGAAACGGAAGATGGGAAGAACGTGTCCTGGTATCTTAGCGCGCCGTCGGTAAAAAGTGCAGGCCCCCGCCGCGAGATGCTCGTGGCGAGGGCCGAAGAATCGGTAAAAAGTCTAAGTCAGTTCAGGCGTTCCTTGACGTAATTCCGCCACATCCAAAGCACCCGGCGGTAAAACACGTAGAGATTTTTGCGGGTCTCTTCGGCCAGCTCGTCGACGACTTTGACCATGTCTTTGAGCTCGGAGCAGCCAATGACTTTGAGAACGATCATCTCGAGCTCGTCGGTCATCGCTTCGCTAGCCCACAGCTCTGCCGATTCCTGGCTGAGACTCGCGTCGTAGCGTTCGGCGTCGGGGCGCTTGAAAAGCAGGTGATGGCCACGCATCGCTTCTTGATAGATCACCTGCCAAAGCGGCGGGAGGTCCATGCCGGCACCGTAGAATTGGGATTGGATGAACGACTCGGAAAGGGGGGAAGACATGGTCACGGGACTCCGGCAGCGGGGAAGGGGGAAGAAGACAGAGCAGCAGGGGGGACAGGATTCCCAGGGCTGGCGCCCCGGGTGTGACGCAGCTCCTTTTGCA
>JAYVBB010000498.1:0-7879 GCA_043750715.1 Pseudomonadota bacterium
GTGGAATTCGCCGTCGCCGAGCTTGAAGAATTCGGCGAGGCCCTTCAGTGATTTGTCCGGGGCTTCATGCGCGAGTTTTTCCACCAGCAGGTGCGTGCAGAGGTAAAAGTTGTCTAGGTCGATGCCGCTGGCTTGCTTCGCGAAATAGCGGACGAACTTCATGTCGCCGATGGTGTTGTGGCTGACGAAGATGTCGCGCCCGACGAACTCGATGAAGCCGGGCATGACGTCGTCGATGCGCGGCGAGTTGCGCACCATCTGGTTGTTGATCCCGGTCATGCGGCGGACGATTGGCGGAATCGGGATGCCCGGATTCACCATGCTGTAGAACGTCTCACCCACGACGCCGTTGGTGTATTTCAACGCGAAGATCTCGGTGATGCCGTTCTTCTCGGGATTGCCTCCCGTCGTCTCGAGGTCGAAGACGATGTAGTTGCCGTCTTCGAGCGCCTTGTCGAGCGTCGCGCGCGTTTCGGGACTCGTCGACGGAACGTCGGGCGTTTCGCGCTTCCCTTTGCGGCCGCCGCGCTTTCTGCCCCGTCCTTGCTTGCGATTCTCGTTCAACGCCGCCAATCCATTCGTCGTCCGCGCCTAAACGTGCTCTTCACCGCGCAAGGTAATGTCCAACCATCATAGGGAGTCCAACCGCACTTGGAAACTACTTCCTCCCCGTTGACCCGGGCCGGGTCACGGGAGAGTAGGACGAAATCGGCGCGGCCGCCGGCCGAAAGCGACCCCAGGTCCTTGAAGCCGAAGACCTCGGCCGGCCGGGAAGTGGCCATGGCCACGGCTTTGGCGAGCGGGAGGCCGGTGACCCGTGCCACTTCGAAGAGCAGCGGGTAGAAGTACTCGAGCGACGGTACGCCGGACGGCGAGCGCTCGACTTCGACGTATTTTTCCTTCAGGAGGTGGGGGGCGTGGTCGGTCGCGTAGATCTCGACCGCCCCCTGGCCGACCAGGCGGCGGAGGGCCTCCACCTCGCCCGGGGTCCGGAGCGGCGGGTTCATTTTGACCAGCGGCCCGAGGCGGGCGTAGTCGTCGGTCGAAAACAGCAGATGATGCGGCGCCACCTCGCCGGTCACCGGCACCCCGCGCTGGCGGGCCTCGGCGATCATCTCCACCTCGACCGGCGTCGAGATGTGGGCGATGTGGATCGGGCGCTTGTAGGAAGTCCGCGCCCATTCCAGGATCACCTTGGTCGAGGCATGCGCGGCGTCGCTGCTCCGGATCTCGGAATGCACGGCAAATGCCGCGTTTTCCTTGAACCTGAGCTTGTCCTTCAGGCGGTCGTGGTTGTGGTCGACGCGGCACTGGTCTTCGGAGTGGAAGACGATCACCTTCGAGCCGTCGGCCGGCAGCGACCGACCCAGCGTCTCGAGGTCGTCGTACATCAGCTCGCCGGTCGTCTTGCCGTAGAACACCTTGAGGGCGCAGACCGGCAGGGACGGGTCGGTCAGGAGCTCGGCGACGCGTTCGATGTTGCCCGCGCCGACGCCGGCGAGCAGGCGGAAGTCGACGTCGACCCCGCGCGCGATCTCGGCCTTGGCCAGCACGGCTTCCTTCGTCATCGTCGGAGGCAGCGTGTTCGGCATGTCGCAGACGGCCGCAACGCCGCCCTTCCAGGCCGAGCGGGCGACCGAATGCCAGTCTTCCTTTTGGGTCAGGCCCGGATCGCGGCTGTGGATGTGCACGTCGAGGCCGGCCGCCAGCAGCGTCAGCCCTTCGGCGTCGACGGCGACGTCGCCCTTGAGAGCGGCGAAGTCCGCCACATCCGTTATCTTTAAGATAATGAAATGAGAGGGTAAATTCGGATTGGCGGGGGACCGCGCCGGGACGGAGGCGAGCTTGTCACCGACGATGTCGAGGGCGATCGGCTGACCATCAATGTCTTTGGCGTTGAAGACGCGAACCATATGCGCGCCACCTTATCCTTAGTAAAAGGCGGACGGCAAGCGCTCCTCCCAAAGCTTCGCGTGACAAAGCGTGCAGCCGGGCTGGGTCAGACCGGATGCGGTGTTGCCCTCGAGGTCGGCGCCGTGGCAAGCCGTGCAGCTCTCCGCCGGAGTGAACAAGCCCGGCAGGTGACGGTAGCCCTCGTTGTCCACCGTGTGGTCGGCGGGGCCAGCGAACTCGGCCGACGAGTCGAGCCAGGTCTTGCCGTGACAGGTGTAGCAGGACGGTTCGCCCGCGGTTCCACCCTGCAGCGCAGCGCCATGGCACCGGCTGCAGTAGCGCTCTGCCTTGGCGGCCGGCTCTGCGTGAGAAACACCATTGATCCCGCGCGTGTGCGCTCGAATCTCGCGGGGCTTGGCTGGCTCGGTGCTGCAGCTCGAAAAGGCGAGATAGCAGATCCCGGCCCCTAACAAGACGGCCAGGGACAGCGTTTGGCTGACAATGGTATTCTTAGCCAAAGCCCTAATTTCCGTAGGATTAAATGAAGTCTGCCCTGAGTCTAGCATGTAGGCTCTGCCTCGCGCAGCTCCTCTGGACCGCGCCGCTGGCAGCGACGCCGCTGCTTGCCTTGAAGGAAGCCAACAACTGCCAGGGGTGCCACAACCCGGGCCGCGGGCAGCGACCCGTGCTCGAGCGGCGCTGCACCCTCGACTGCCAAGGCTGCCACGTCGATCCGTCTGGCGCCGGTCCCCGCAACCAGTGGGGCTACTACTACTCCCAGGATCAGCTCTCGACGGTGAACTTCTTCAAGCCGCAGGATCCTCTGAAGGACGACAGCCGCTTCGACCTGCACGCCGACGGCCGCATCATCCAGAGGACCACCGAGGGCGAGCAGCGCACCTTCCCGATGAGCGAAGAGATGTCGGTGCGCGTCCGTCCGTTCATCAAATATCTCAACGTGACGTACCAGGCGATGCTGTTCGGGCGCATCGGCGACCAGAGCTTCCGCGCGATCCGAAGCGACGAGCGGCGCTACCGCGAAAAGTACTCCGTGATGGTCGACAACCTGCCGCTCAACACCTACGTCAGAGCGTACCGCGGCACACCGATGTACGGCCTGAGAGAACCCAACCATTCGCTCTGGATTCGGGAACGCCTCGGCCTCGACCAGTTCGCCCAGACGGAAGCGTTGCAGATCGGCGGCACGCCGAACGTGCCCTTCATGCACTTCTCGCTGCTCCAGGGCGATCCCGATGCCGCTCCGGAAGACAAGCAGAAGGGCGTGACGTCGCACTTCGGCATGCGCGGCGTCAGCTTCGGTTGGCACGTCTTCGCGTCGACCTGGGACACGGCGTCGGAAAAGAACGAGATCAAGATGCGGCAGGTGGGCGCGGGCCTGAAGCCCTGGAAGTTCATCGTCACGGGACAGCGCAACTTCCGCACCGTGACCGACATCGAGGATCCCCCGGGAAAGGCCGACTTCGAGTCTGAGGCGCCGCGGGTCCACCCGTCGTCCCGGATCGACTCGCTGACGACCGCGTTCGCCGGCATTCCCGGCGTGATGTTCGGTCAGGTGACGGAAACGCTCGAGGACACGACGCGCGACAGCGCGCGCAAAAGCCTGTTCATCGACTTCCACCCGATCCCGTTCGTGCAGTTCGAGATCTGGCGGCGGTTCGAGACGGGGACCAGCAAGGTCGCCGACACGCTCGCTATTTTGCACCTTTACGCGGACTACTGAGGCGCTTTTTTGGCTTCTTCGCGGGCGCCTTCGGGGCAGGGGCGGACGCAGGCGCGTGGCCATCGAGCTCTTTGATCAGCTTCTTCGGGGCGACCGCGCGGTAGCTTTCGTCCATCCAGTCGATCAACAGATCGAGTGGAACGGACTGCGTCGCCTTGAATGCGGCCGTCACCCAGCCGCTCTTCCCGAGGTTGTAGCCCGTCGGTTTGGCGAACGGGCAGTCGAGCGCGTCGTGGCGCGAAAGGGGTAGCTTGACGGTGCAGCGGAGCCCGACGGGGATTTTGTCTCCGTAGGCTTCGACGCTCAGGAAGATGAAGATCTTGCCCTTCACCTTGACGACTTTCTCACCCCAGGGAAATTCCACGTAGGCTCCGGGATACTCGAGCGCGAGCTTCTCCAGGGTCTTTTCGTGCTTCCGGTGTTGGGCCGCCGTCATGGTGGCCTTTTACTCCAGCAAGCGGCAAAAGGCTACACGCGGGCTCCGGGAAACGGCAGCCTGGCGTAGAGGTCCGATTCCGAAGGCACGCAGAGCACGGGCTTCTTTTCCTCCAGCATCGCCTTGGCCGTCATCCTCCCGACAAGGAACGGTTTGGCGCGGAGAATGCGGTGGCGGCCGAACACCAGCAGGTCGGGGGTGAATTCCTGGACCGAAGCGTGGAGCTGCTCGTGGACGGATCCGGTCCGCACGTCGAGCTCGACCTGGCAGCCGGCGCTTTCCGCCAAGGCGCGAAACGGCATCCCCTGCTTCGCCAGCCGGTCCTTGCGGAGCTCGTATTCGGCGCCCCAAAGGTCCTCGAGCGGATGATCGCCGTTCGACCGGAGGCCCGGCGTTCTTTCCTTGAAATCCTGCCAGTAGTCGCGAATGAGCTCGCGGAAGTCGCCGTGTACGTGCACCTGGCGGACTCGCGCGCCGTCCAGCCGCGCCGCCAGCTCGTACGCTTTGCGGACGGCTTCGCCCGTGCTTTCGCGCAAGTCGTCCGCGATCAGAATGCGGGTTTCCGCGTCGTCCAGATCGAGGGGAGTCTCGTCGCTGACGGTGAGCACCGGCAGCGGCGCTTCGTGCATCAGCCCAAGCGCCGTCGAAAAGCCGCGGTAGAGCAGCCGGTACTCATTCGGATTGCACGCCGTGAGCAGGAAGTTCGCCCGCTTCGCTTCGGCTTCGGCGATCAGCGAGCGCACGGTGTCGCCGACCATCGCCTTGGCCGTGCAGTTCACCTCGCCCTGGATCTGGTCCTGGACCTTTGCCAGGTCCTTGGCGCGTTGTTCGACGACTTCCTTCTCGCGCTCGGCGACCAAACCCGGAATCGTATAGTACCCGGGCAGATCGCCGATAATCGGTTCGTAAAGCATCGATTCGGTGACGTTGACGAGGTGGACGTCGAGGGCGAAGCGCTTGCCGAGCGCGACGGCCGTGCGAACGACCGTGTCGGACTGGCGGTCGAATCCCAATGCGGCAACCAAAGTCCCTCGCGACGCGTTCCTCATGAGACACCTCCTGCGCAAATGACGGGGAGAACCACGATCCATTCAAGCAAATGCAGTGCCAGATCACGCAGGCCCCAGACTTGCATCGAGATCGCGGTGCATTCATGAAGGTGGAGGTCAGCGCATGGAGACACTTGTCGGTATCTGGTTGGACCATTCCCGGGCTGAGATCGTCGCGATCCAAGGCAACGACGTCACGAGGTCGACGATCGCCTCGGATGTCGAGCGCCGTCACAAGGCCCTGGGCGGCACGCGCATGCCGGGGCGGGGCAACCTGTCGTCGCCTGGCGCGTCGGAATCGAAGGTGGATCGCCACCGGAGCGAGCAGATTGCCCGCTTCTTCAAGAAGCTGATGCCATCCGTCCGCAACGCGGAACGCGTTCTCGTCGTCGGACCGGGGTCGGCGAAGACCGAGTTCGCCGTCCAGGTCGAGAAGCAGAAATCGCTAAAGGGCCGCATCGAGGCCGTGAAGACCAAATCGCAGGTCACTTCGAACCAGCTCGTCGCGCTGGTGAAGACCCATTTCAAGGTTCCGTTGACCCCCTGAGGGAGGATCTGCATAATCCGGGCGTGCAACGCTCCCCTAAAAAGAAAAGCCGCGTCGAGTCCGGGATGATTCTCGCCGTGGCCCTTGGCCTCCTTCCGCTCGGTGCCTACACGGGGTATTTGGCATGGATGGCTTACGACGAGCCGCGGACGTTCCACGAGGCGCCGGAGCTGCCGGAGGCCGGGGCGACCAGAGGCACGTTCTACAAAACCACGGGGGAGCTGACGGCACCGTTTCTCTCGCCGCGGCTCTATCCCGAAGTTCAGGGTGCGTTGCAGTACCAGGTCAGCCGGGAACGGCACGACGACGGAGGCAGCGACTGGACGCAGATCGCCATCGTCGAAGGCGAACGCTTGACCGGAGTTCACGTCGGCCGCACCGCGGTCGCTGTCACGCACGCCACCCGGATCATGGGCGAGCCCTCGGAAAGCCTCCGTCCCGTCTCCGCCGACGAGCGCCTGAAAATCACCTGGACCAAAGGCGAGGACCAGCAATACGTGGCCTACGGCATCTTCGATGGAGCCCAGCTGGCCGAGGGACGCTTCCAGCGCGTCTTCCTGACCACCCCGCAGGGGGAAAGAGAACTCATTGAATTGATGGGACAATCCGCCTGGATCAAGGCGCTGGTCCTGGCCGTCGTCGGGGTCATTTCGCTGCTCATGGCCGGGTTTGCGGTGCGCTCCGCGCTAAGGTAAGTTACCCGCCTGGAGGGCATACTCATGGGCGCTACCGAAGCAATGGCACAGATCAAATCGGACATCGAAGGCAACCTGGTTTGCCTTTTCATGAAAGGGACGCCGCAGGCTCCTCAGTGCGGCTTCTCCGCGCACGTGATCAAGATTCTGGATTCCTACAAAATCCCGTATCACACCGTCGACGTGCTCGCCGACTATGACGTCCGCGAAAGCATCAAAGAATTCACCAACTGGCCGACGATTCCCCAGCTCTACATCAAGGGCAAGTTCGTCGGCGGCTGCGACATCACGGCCGAGATGCACCGCAAGGGCGAGCTGGGCAAGCTCCTCGGAGCCGCGCAGTGACCATCGACCCGAAGCATTTCACCGACGCCGTCCATGCCGGCGCGGAGCCCGAGCCTACGACCGGCGCCATCATGGCGCCGATCTACATGACGTCGACTTTCGTCCAGGAAGAGCCAGGCAAGCACAAAGGCTATGACTACTCCCGCGCGGACAACCCGACGCGTGAAGCCTACGAAAAAGCCCTCGCGGTGATGGAACGTGGCAAGCACGCCCTCGCCTTCTCGTCCGGTCTCGCCGCCGAGCAGGCGATCATCCAGCTGCTGGATCCCGGCGCGCGCGTCCTGGTCTGCGACGACGTCTACGGCGGCACGGGCCGCCTGTTCCGGAAGCTCTTCGCGAAGTACGGCATCGAGTTCCTCTTCGTCGACATGTACAAGGACGACGAAGTCAAAGCGGCGCTAAACGACAAAGTGAAGTTGATCTGGGTCGAGACCCCGACCAACCCGATGATGAAAGTCATCGACGTCCGGAAGATGGCCCAGCTCGCGCACGACAAAGGCGCGCTGCTCGTCGTCGACAACACCTTCGCCTCTCCGGTCTTCCAGTCGCCGCTCGACCTCGGCGCCGACATCGTCATCCACTCGACGACGAAATACATCGGCGGCCACTCCGACATGATCGGTGGCGCGTTGATGGTCAAGGACGCGAAGCTCCACGAGCAGCTGAAGTTCGTGCAGTTCGCCGCCGGCGCCGTGCCGGCCCCGCTTGAATGCTTCCTGCTGCACCGGAGCCTGAAAACGCTCGCCGTGCGCATGCAGCAGCATGAAAAGAACGCCACCCAGATCGCCGAGTTCCTGACCAGCCACAAAAAAGTGAAGAAGGTCTACTACCCGGGCCTCAAAACCGACCCGAACCACGGGCTGGCCAAAGAGCAGATGCGCGGGTTTTCGGGCATGGTCAGCTTCGACCACGCCGGCAACTACGCCGACGTCGTCGCGTTCCTGAAGAAGCTCAAAGTCTTCTCGTTGGCCGAGAGTCTGGGCGGCGTCGAGTCGCTCGTGAACCATCCCGAGAAGATGACGCACGCTTCGGTGCCGGAAGAGCTCAGGAAGAAGCTCGGGATCGGCCCGTCTCTCGTTCGGCTCTCGGTCGGGATCGAGGCGGCGGATGATCTGATCGGGGATATCAAGCAGGCGTTGGCTTAAGTCTCCTTGCTTGGTACCCCCTCGGGGC
>JAYVBB010000499.1:0-2780 GCA_043750715.1 Pseudomonadota bacterium
CCGTTCGTGGCGCCTCTTGCTTATTCGGGGATCGGGACGCTGCTGATCTTCAACCGTACATATGCAGGCGACGAGGGATGGTCCTACGGAGTCGCATTCGGCGCGCTCGGGGGCTATTTCGGCAATTTCGTGCTGACGCTGTGCGACCACGCCCAAAACGGCTTCTTTCATCCGGCCGAATGGATCGCCGTCGGCGCCTCGGCGTTGGCGACGGGCTTCGTCACGGCCGCGATCCTGCTCGGCGCCAAGTCGAAGACGTTTCTCTATTGGCTTCTGGGAATCCTGGCGCTGCAGGTCGGAGTCGGCGTCGCGGGATTTTTCCTGCACGGCCGGGCCAATCTGCGGGGCGACGTCCAGAGCGTTCTCGAGCGTTTCATTCACGGCGCCCCGACGTTCGCGCCGATGCTCCTGATCAACATCAGCATCCTCGCGCTGTTCGCTTGGTGCGAATGGTTTCTCGCTCAGAGCAGCGTGCGCTCGAAGTTCGCCGAGTGAGTCTGGGCGACGTCTTCCGCCTTCAGCACGTTGCCTAGAATCCGGCGGACGTCGTTCGCGGCGTAGGGGCGCGTGAGGAAGTCGACGCGGAGCGAGCCGAGGCCCAGATCCAACAGGCGGCGCTGTTTGCCCGAGAGGCTGTAGGCGTCCTTGCCGTAGACGATCGACTTGCAGCTTTCGTGGGCGACGAAGAAGCGCTCGCCCTTCGGGTTCTCGACTTCGAGGGTGCGGTACCCGCAGACTTTCGCCGTGGGACAGCCGTTGTGCAAGGCGGTGAGCGAGCAGGCTTCGGCGATGAAAAGCGGTGTGTCTTTATAGACGATGACCTGCAGTCTTTCGCGCTCCGCGGCGGTAAGGCGCGCCACCTGGGACTCGAGATTGGCCGCGTCGTCTTCGAGGGAGAGGCAAACGCGGTCGGCGCCGAGCTCCTGCCAGAAGCGGTTGGCGCAGGAGTTCAGAGAATAGAGCGTGAAGTCGGTCGAAATCGTCGTCCCGGCCGCGCGGAGGTGCCACTCGTCGAGCAGCCGGAAGGCGCCGACGTTTCCCACTTCGAAGTGAACCAGACCTTTGGCGACGGCCGCGGCGAACCAACGCTTGAGGAGCGGTTCGTCCCAGGCGCGGACGACGGTCGGGATCGCCAACCGGACGAGCACACCGGACTCGGTCGCGAGGCTCCGCAGCGCGTCAGCCAGGGCTTCAGGGTCGAGATCGGCCAACAGAGCCCGCTTGGGCTCGAACACCAGCTCGGTCAGGTCGAACGTCGGGTGGTCCTTGGCAAAGGCGGCGGCTTCCTTGAGGTGCGCGATCTGATCCGCTTTGACGGCGAAGCGGCGATCGCTCAGGGTCAGCTTTTTGGGCGTCGTCCGCCCCTCGGAGCTCAAGGCGTTCAGCGCGCCAGCAAGTCTTCGGTCGACGAGATTTTGATAGGCCGAAGCGAGCTGGGCGCCGAGCTCTTGTTTCAATGCTTTGAGTTTGGAGCGCGGGACGAACCAGTCGGCGCCGCCGGCGAAACGGACGGACGTCGAGCGGAAGCCCTGGTCGCCGAACCACGTGAAGGTTCGTTCGACGTCGCCAGGAAGCGAGCCGGCGTTCTTCGCCTTCTCCATCGGGAGAGTCAGCTCCGCGGTAGCGATCACCTCGCCGAATTTCAAGCAACGGCTGCTGACGAGCAGCAGGTCGCCTGCTGCCTCGACCGTGATTTCCGTCTCGATCTGCCGCACGGGGCGGGGCTTCGCGTCTTCCGGAGCATGTGACAGGTCTTCGACGCGGCGCTTTAGATCGGCGGAGCGCACTTTGTGCACGAGATCGCCGACCTCGGGAAAAGCCGAGTTGCCGTCGGGCAGCTGGATCTCGACGACGTCGCCGCGCTTGGCGGTCGCCGCCCAGCGGCCATCGACTCTGAGCTCGCGGAGCGAGAATTCGAGGCGGTCGTTTTCCCATTTCCGGCGGTTGACTGCCAGACCCTTGGAGGCTTCGACTATGCGGAGCCCATCGAAGCGCTCGAGGTCGGATGCCGTCCGCACCTGGATGCGGTTCCCGTCGACGGCCTGCACGGTGCCGATCTCGAGGCCCACGTGCGTCGGGTTCTCGAGGTCGATGACGTCCTCGTGATAGCGCCCTTGCACGAAGAAGGACGTTCGTTGGCGGTGGAACGACAGGGCGAGGTCTTCTTCGACGCCGCCACTGCGCGAGGCGACGTAAGCTCGCGCTTTCTGCGGCGCGGTGGCGCGAAGGGTCGGGAAGCCGAACAGCTCGTCGAGCTTCTTCCGGTAGAGCGTGACGGTCGACGCGACGTACTGTGCGTCTTTTTTCCGGCCCTCGATCTTCAGCGTGTCGACGCCGGCGGTCGCCAGCAGGTCTAGCGTCTTCGACGTGTCGAGATCCCGCATGCTGAAGAGGAAGCCTTGGCCTTCTTCGCTGACGATCTTGTACGGCTGCCGGCAGGTGTAAGCGCACTCGCCGCGGTTACCGCTGCGGGCGTCCTCCGCCCCCGAGAAGAAGCAAAGACCGCTGTAGCTGTAGCAAAGGCTGCCGTGGCAGAAGACTTCGAGTTCGACTTCGTCCCGCGGAATCCGCGCGCGGATCTTTTTGATTTCCTGGGCCGTCAACTCCCGGGCCAGCACGACGCGGCGGAACCCCATATCGCGGGCCATTTCGACGCCGGCCAGGTTGTGTACGGCCATCTGCGTGGACGCGTGCAGCCGGAGCTTCGGGAAGTGCGCGCGGGCGAGTCGGGCGACGCCCAAGTCCTGGACGATGACGGCGTCGACTTCGAGCTCTTCCAG
>JAYVBB010000500.1:0-2548 GCA_043750715.1 Pseudomonadota bacterium
GGAGCGAGGCCGCATTTTCTGGACGCCGCCCATGAAGGGCGACACGCCGGCGCCGAGCGTCGCGACCGAGAACCAGATCTCGTCGGCGCCTTTGAGGTAAGCCTGGATCACCATGTCGCCGCGCGACCGCGCGTCAGCGGCGAACTCGGCCGGCTTCACGTAACGTTTGTGGAGCTTCGCTTTCTTCTTCCGGACCGTTTCGATCACCGTCTTGTCGAGGCGGATCGCCCGCTGCGTCGCGAGGTCGTCGTCCTGGCCAAAGACGTGGAACGTCCAGAACCCGATCTGGCGGTTGGCCCGCGCCATCACCTTGTCGATCTTTTCCGCCAACGCGTCGATGGCTTCCGCGTCGTCCTTCGCTTTGATGGCTTCGGCGAGCGGCAGGACTTGGCGCGCGAAGACGAGGCGGTCGAGCGGGGGGAGTGCCTCGTTCTCGCTCGCCGTGACGGCGCCGTCGTGGAGCGGCTCGGCCGTCACCCCGTGGCGTTCCTTCAGCTCGTTCGCGAGCACTTTCGCGAAGCCGGGCCGGCAAAGAATCAGGTGCTGCTTTTGGATGGGAGCTACTCCTAACCAAGGCCTCGGCCTTGGGCCTGGGCAGTTTCTCCGGGGAGGCCGCGTAGAGCAAGCGTTACTGGCGCGCCACGCCGAGCAAGTACAGGAGGCTCGAGTGGCCATCCGTCCACCGAAGGCCGCCCTCTGCCCGTGCGGGAACCATGGCCCAACCCTCGGGCGGCGCGGCGCGGCTTACCAGGATCCAGTGCGACGACATTTTGCCGAGCCGCCGCTCGTCCTCCTCCTCGACGAGGTCGATTTTCTCCCACGCGGAGAGACCGCGCGCCAGAGCCCAGCCGCCAATCAGCGGGGCCAGGTTCAGATAACGGTTGGACACGTGGAAAAGGAGGCGTGGGGAGGAGCCGAGGCGGCTCCAGTAGAGGTCGAGCGCCTCTTCCGTCAGAAGATGCACCGGCACCGCGTCCGAACCGAAAGCGTCGACGACGATCAAGTCGAAAGCACCGGGAAGTGCTGCCGCAAGCCCGAGCCGACCGTCGCCCAGAATCACCTTTGGCGTCGCACGGCTCCGCTCGAGGTAGGAAAAGTAGCCTGAATCACGGGCGATCTCGACCACTGTGGGGTCGATCTCATAAACCGTCCAGGGTTCGTCGGCGCGGGCGTAGGCGAGCATCGCGCCCGCGCCGAGCCCGACCACTGCCGTGCGCGCGGGCGCACGCGGTTCCTTGAAAATGTCTCCCAAAGGTCCCGTGCGATGGTAGTAGCCGAGCGGCGCGTCGGGATCGCGCGGGCTTTGCGCCCCGTGCAACGTATTGCCGTTCTCGAGCCACCGGATGCCGTTCGCATGGTCGTCCAGAACCCGGTGGACGTTGTAGAAGCTGCGCGCGACGTACGACGGCCAACCGGCGGAGCCGGGGTAAAAAGACGACGCCCAAAGGAGCGCCAGCACCGCCAAACCGAAACGCAGCGGTCGGGCGTAGAAGGCGAAAGCGATGGCCGCCGGCAATGCGAGCAAGTACCTGAGATCGAACCCGGGTGCCAGGTATCCGGTGGCACGCGCGCCCCACGGCACCGCAAGCGCTGCAACGCCAAGCGCGAGCGGCAGGAGCAGGTCCAAGGCTCGCACGCGCTCCTTGAAGAGCGCCGGTCGAAGCATCAACGCCACGGCCAGGATGAAGGGATATTCGTGGACCCGGGTGAAGACCAGCGGCGCGACGACCGCATTCAGGACGCCCCCTAAGGCGCCGCCGATACCCATCCAAACGTAGTACTCCCCGAGACGGCGCGGCGGAGGGCGCCGGTCGGCCAGCTGTCTGTGGAGGTGCAAAGCGAGGACGAAAAAGATCATGAGGTGAAGAAGCCCCAACCAGACGACTGAGCTCGTCGCGGCGATGGTCACGCCGACGAGCGCTGCCGTCACGGCGACGGGCAGAACCCAGGACGCCATGCTGCGAGCGAAAAGGGGCATCCGCGTCAAAGCGTCCGGTAAGGCGCGAATCCTTTGACTCGGCGAAAAGACGACGACGAAAGTGAGAAGGTAGAGGCTAAGGGGCAGCACCCAGAGAAAGGGCAGCGAGGCGATGTTGGAAGCGACGTAGCTAGTCACGCCCAGCAGCAGGCTCGAAGGAACGGCCGCCAAGACGGTCCAAGCCAAACGGTCTTTCCAGCGGAGGGACCAGGCGTCGGCCGCTGGCGCTTCAGGCCGTAGAGACGCTCTTTGCCGGAGAACCGTCGCGGCGAGGTACACACAAATGCAGCAGGCCAAGGCCGTGAAGGCTCCGCTCCAGACGCTACTTTGTGTCGCCAAGTCCAGAGTTGGCTCGATCAGCAGCGGAAATCCGAGCAACGCCGCGAGGCTGCCGACGTTACTGGCTGCGAACAAGACGTAGGGGTTGGCCGACCCCGCGTGTCCGGCGCGCGCGAACCAAGCCTGCAAAAGCCTCGATGAACCCGATGTTCATCTACATCCGGATCTACAACAAAAATTCGTTACCTTCGTTGAGGCAATCGCAATTAAGAGCGACATGCGAGTTGCTAT
>JAYVBB010000501.1:0-3095 GCA_043750715.1 Pseudomonadota bacterium
GGAAAAACTCGTCCCGAAGGGCGCGCTCGCCGCACTGAACGGCGGCTATTTCAAAATGAATTACCAACCCACCGGCTGGGTCAAAGACCCGGTCAAGGAATACGGGAAGCCTAACCGCGCCTCGAAAAAGGGCGGAGTCTTCGCGGTCAAAGGCACGCAGCTGTTCCTGGGCCGACTTTCCGATGTCCCTTTCGCTCCCGACTTCGTCGTGCAAAACTCGCCGATGTTGGTGGATCCGGGTGGCAAAATGGCCATCAAGTCCAGTGACGGACGGCAGGCGGCGCGAACGGTCGTCTGCGTCAACGGTTCGACACTCCGGTTCATTCTGCTCGCGGCCCAGACCACGCAGGGGCCTACCTTGAAAGACACCGCCGACCTGCTAGTCAAGGCCAAGAAGGACGGCGGGTTCGGCTGCGACGGGGCGCTGAACCTCGACGGCGGGCCGTCGACCGGAGCCTGGTTCGGCGACGACCTCAAGGAGAAGTCTCCCCTCCCCCTCGTGCCGATCGGCTATGCGATCGTCATCCAGGGGAAGAAGTAGACCTGGGTCCTCGAGCAGGGACTTAGAGCTCAGGGCTCTCGTCGACCAGCGTCAGGGTCTGGCTGCTTTGGAGGAACGTCCGGATCTCGACCTTGACGATTTGGTAGGGGGCAAGCTCGACATTGAGGTCGACCATTTTCGCCGTGTAGATCAGCTGAAGGTTTTGGTCGCGGCGGCTGGAGATCTGGCCCAGCGGCAGGCGGGTGGTGTGGCCGTCGGCGGCGGTGAACACGGCGTCGATGGCGAGGAACTCCGGTACGAGTCCGGCGGCTTTTGCCAGCTCGAGGGCCTTCTCCGGTGCGTATAGGAGGCTTTCCGCGGTCGCCGCGCTGGCGATCTGGAACGAGAACGTGACGACGTCGTCGATGCGGTAGAAGATGCGGCCCTGCGCGCCTTCGGGAATCAGGATCCGGAAGCAACGGGCGAAGTCGAAGCAGTTGCCGCCGAGCAGTTGGCCTGCTTCCGTCTCGGCGCCGGATTCCGACGTCTTGTAAAGAAGCTTCGGAGTATGACCGGCCGACGCGCGGTTCGAGTAGCGGATCCAGACTTCCTTGCCGGCTTCGACCTGGACGGAGTCAGGGCTCCACTTCAGCTCTACGCCCCAGGAGTAAGGCTGGAGCGCGACTTCGGCTTCCGTCTTGCCGTCGACGTGGGTGATGGTGACGATGTCGGTGGCGACTACCTCTTTTTCGAGGCGCGCCGGAGCGGGCGAGTTCGGGATGGGGATCTGGCTCCACTCGCGGATCACGTCGTCGAAGCGCAGGGACTCGCGGATCTGGGCCTGAAGAAAGTAGTTGCCCGTGCCGCCGAAGCCGCCCGTCACGTACGGAGAGCCGACGCGCGGCGTCAGGTTTTCCCAGTTGCGGAACTGCGTGCCGCCGTCGTCATAACGAACGTACGGTTTCAGCATCACGGAATCGAAAGCCGCGCCGGTGAACAGCCCCGCGAAGCGGAGCACGGTCACGGCGTCGTGGTTGCCGTCGGTGGCACCCATGAAACGGACCAGCTTGTTCTTCGGGACGAAGGTCTCCTCGAAGCCGAAGTAGAAGCCGACGCCCGCGGCCGGAGCCAGCGCGGCGTCGCGCGTCGCCGTATAGACGTCGACCCTGCGGGCCTTCAATGCCACGCCGGGGTTGACCATCTTCAAAGTGCCCGTCTGCACCGCGGTGTAAACGCTGACCCGCGAAATCACGGGCACGTGAAGCAAAGCCGAGACGGCCTGGCGGCAGTCGAGGCTGACGTCGTCGTAAATGTGGACGCCGGTGAGCCACTGTTCACGGCGGCTCTCTTCGCGGCAGGACGTCAAGGCGACCTGCGAACCGGTTTCGCCGATCGAGACGAGGTCGCCGCTGATCTGCGCGGCAACCAGCCGGACGTCATAGGTTTCCTGGTCGACGGTACCGGAGAAGCCCGCGGTCGAAGCCAGGGCGGACGTGAGCAGAAACGGAAAAAACTTCGCTTTGGACATGTGGTTTGCGCCTTTAGAGGGAGGGCTGAAGCGCGCGCAAACTAGCAAATCAGCCCTGCCGCTACAAGTGCGTCAAAACCGGGCGGTCTATTCACCCGACTGAACGGGAGTCGCCTCGACCGCCGGGTCCTTCAGCCTGCCGCCCTGGGCGAACAGCTGGTCCCAGCGCCGGATCACGACCTCGAGCGGCATCAGGGCGAGCAGCACCCAGAACCACGGCGTATTGAGGATCCAGAAGAAGTCCCGCAGCGTCTTGAAGCGGTTGGGCAGCGAGATGCCATCCTGGCCGGTCGCGGCCGCCAACCACGCGTCCATGGGCTCGTCGGTCTTGCCCGGGGGCAGACTCAGCGAGGCGCCGGTCAGCTGGGCGAGTTCTTCCAGCTTCTGCGGCGCGGCGTCGATCTCCTGGTCTTTGAAGACCTCGGGAAAGACCGCCGTGACGCGAGTCTTGACCGAACCGAAGGCGGCATGCGACCCCTCGAGGTCCAGCGTGCAGCGCTCGCCGCCCGCCAGGTGCACCGGCATCGGGCCGGCGATTTCCCACTCTTCGGAGCCGTGCTTGGTCACCGTCAGCTTGTCCGGCGAGACGACGCTGCCGCAAACCGTCAGGCGCCATTCCGGCGAAGGCTGGAAGTAGCGCGCGGCGGGACCCTGAATCGTCACCTTCCACGTCGCGGCGATCTTCCGCCCGCCGGCAAGCAGGAAATTTTTCGCGACGAGCGGCTTCCGGAGATCCTGGCGCATGAGCCACGTCATCGCGCCGTGCATGAACTGGTTGTAGACCTGGCGCGAAGTCGAATCGCTCGGAGTCAAACCGAGGCGCCAAAGAGAATCCGAAAACACCCACAGCGCCCGCCCTTTGCCCGGATACGACGCCACCGCGAGAGGAAACTCTTTCTTCCCGGCCTTCGCGTTGAGCAGGATCGTCGTCGTGTCCGCCTTGAAGCGCACCCTTTCCATATGATGAAGGCCTTTGGCCGTCTTCCAAGTCGAGAGCGGTTCGGCGAGCGCCTCCCAGTCCTCGTAAACGTTGGCCAGGGCGCGCTTGGCGGGCTCGGGCCGGGCCATTTCCACCTTGAATTCCAG
>JAYVBB010000502.1:0-2694 GCA_043750715.1 Pseudomonadota bacterium
TGACGCTGACCGGTACTGCGAGCTTGGCCGCGGTCGTGAAATCGGAGAGCTTGAGCACGGTGCGGTTGCCGATGGCGACGGTCGCGACGACGGCGGCGTTGGCGGAACCTAGGCCCACGGCCGTCGTGCCGGTCGTGATCGGCAGGCCGACGTCTTCCGTGGCGCTGTACAGTCCGCTTCTCGTCGTGCCGGTCGTATAGAGCCGCAGAGTCCCTTTGGTGCACTTTTGGTCGCCCTGCGCGCCGCAGACGCGCAATGCGTTGTCGCGAAGTGCCGAGATGTCCAGCGAGCCGTAGGAAACCGGTCCGTCGACGACCGTTCCGGCCCGGAAGTTTCCGTTTTCGACCGTGTAGGTCACGGCCGCCGCCACCATGCCGGTGATCGGCTGGTTCGCGTTACCCTTTGAGGCCAACAGCAGGGAGGGACTCGCGGCATTGTCGGGCGAGTCGACGTTGGACACCTGGTAAACCCAACGGCCGCGAACGATGGCATTGTCGTTGATCTCTTGCTCTGCCGGACGGCCGTCCTCAGGGTGCGGCGAACCGCCGCCGCCGCCCGGAGCGATGGTGCCGCCGCCGTCATCCGAGCGCTTGTCTGTGTGGTCTTTCGATCCGCTGCCGCATCCGGCCAACGCCGCGGCAAAAATCAACGACACAAGGATGGGAGTGGCTGATTTCATCGCGGGCCTCTTCATTGGGTGCAATCATGAGCTCTCCTTCAAGTTTATGGCGGATGCTGGCGCGGGAACAGATGGCGATCTTTTGACGCTGTCTGGCGATGTGGCAACTTCGCTCGGATTCCCGAGAGATGTTCGAGGCAAATGAGGCAGTGGAGCTGCTCGGCCCCCAAAGCCTCTGCAAAAAGAGATCGCCAACAGCAACTGCAACGACATCGTCCACAGACCGGGCGATAGGCAATACAACCTGTTCAAGATCGTCGGCGCCTCGATCAACTTCGCGATCAAGCCTTGGCACGATGCCGCGGTTGGCAGCACGCCGGCATCGCGTCCGCCGGTGCTGGGTCCTGACATTGGTTACGCACGGGTTGACTGAACGGTTGGTTCTCCGTGGCTTTCTTTGACGTTCGCTCTCAAAGATAGCCACGAGCCTGCAGCTGGAAGAGCTGGGCGTATCTTCCGCCTTGAGCGACGAGCTCGGCGTGGCTGCCTTGCTCCCGGACTTTGCCGCCTTCGATGACGACGATCGAATCGGCCATGCGTACCGTCGGGAATCGGTGCGAAATCAAAATCGTCGTGCGTCCGGCCGTCAGCGTCCGGAAGCGTTCGAAAATTTCGTATTCAGCCTCGGCGTCGAGGGCCGCGGTGGGTTCGTCGAGCACGAGAATGTCGGCCTCGTCGCGCATGAAGGCCCGCGCCAGCGCCAGCTTCTGCCATTGACCTCCGGACAGCTCTTGACCTTTGCTGAACCAGCGGCCGAGTCGCGTGCTCATGCCTTCGGGCAGCTCCTTGACGAGACCTTCCGCTCCGCCGCGTTCGAGCGCCCTCTCGATCCGCGGCGTGTCGCCGAGGTTGTCGATGCTGCCGAAGCCGACGTTCTCGGCGACGGAAAAGTGGTAGCGATTGAAGTCCTGAAACACGACTGCGATGCGGCGGCGCAGAGCGTCCGCGTCGAATTCCGCGAGATCATGCCCGTCCAATAGGATGCGGCCCGAGGTCGGCGTGTAGAGCCTGGTCAGGAGCTTGATCAGCGTGCTCTTTCCGGCTCCGTTTTGGCCGACCAGGGCAAGGCTTTTGCCCGGAGCGATAACGAGATTGATGTCGGAGAGGGCCAGCTTGTCTTGCCCAGGATATTGAAAGCTGACGTGCTCGAAGCGAATTCCGGTTTTCTCGGTGACCTGAATCGCCGTCCGGGGCACCGAATCCTCGACGGGGATGGCGAGGAACGTGAACAGATTCGACATGTAGAGATTGTTTTCGTACATCCCGCCGATCGCGCCGAGCGACGACTGGAGCGCTTGCTGGCCTTGGCGGAAGGCGATGACGTAGAGAGTCATGTCACCGAGCGAGATTTCGCCGCCCGCGGCCGCCAGCGCCATTGCCGCGTAGCAGGCATAAAACGCGCCCGTCGCGATCAGCGAAAGGCCGTAAGCCCAACCGTTTCGCTTGACTGCGAGTCCTTGATCCTCCGCGACGAGTTTTTCGCTGATGCTTTTGTACTGGCCGAGCAAGTGTCCGCCGAGGCCGAACGACTTCACCTCTTTGGCGTGGCTGTCATTCGCCAGGACGTGCTCGACGTAGTTGAGTAGCCGTGTTTCGGGAGAGCGCCAGTTACGAAGTCGGAAACTGACGGTCGAAAAATACATTTCCGTGAGCGTGGCGGGAATGGCCGCGATCAGCAGGCCGGCCACGGCGATCTTGCTGAAAGCGAAGAGCAGGCCGATATAGCCGACGAGGGTCAGAACGTTCTGCAAGAGCTGAAAGGTATCGTTGACCACCGCGAGCGGACGCGATGAGGCTTCTCTCCGGGCGCGCGTCAGCTGATCGTAAAAGGTCGGGTCTTCGAAGTGCCTCAAGGACAGCTTCTGCGCCTTCTCGAGAATCATGACGTTGATGTCGATGCCCAAGCGAGCGCCGAGAAGTTGGCGAACGAGCCCGAGAGCTCTTTGCACCGCCGCTTGCCCTACGACCAGCGCCAGCTCGAGCAGCACTTGGCGAAGCGCGTCTTCCGGCGAGCG
>JAYVBB010000503.1:0-4541 GCA_043750715.1 Pseudomonadota bacterium
TCATCTCGAAGGGACACATGATTGGCGTTGGCAAATATAACGTGGTGTCCCCGACTCGACTGTTCGGTCCACTTTTGATGGAGTCCTTGGATGAGTTCGCAGTCGTCGTCAACCGGAAGTCCGGCGCTCACGATCGTTACCGGCATCCATCGGGGTAGAGGTTGAGATCGGACCTCTTCATGTAGCGTGTATATCGAGGTCGATTCTCGGGCAACACCGTCCCGGTGCGAGTCGCTGAGCTCAAAAAGTTCCACGCGCCGCTGCGTTATCCAACTCTTTAGTCGTGTCAATCCTAATCGCGTCTTCACGGCTTGGCGGGGAATCAGCGTAAGGAACTCGTGAATGTTTCGGTCCGCTGAGCTTTTTGAAACTGTCGTCCATTCATCTGGATTGGTCGGATCGAGGAGCACGAGGCTGGATATCCGTTCAGGGAATCGAGACGCCAAGACATGGCAGATAAGTCCCCCCAGGGAAAAACACACAGGAATCACCTGGCCCTTTATCTTCAACGTGTCGAGGAGTTCCACTATGTCCTGTGCCGAACTCTGAGCGGACATGGGACGCGTGTCAGCGTCGCTAAGGCCAATTCCGGCCCGATCAAAGGCGAGAGTCGAAATTGAGCTTGGCAGAGCACTCATCAACGTGTGCCAGGCCTCGATTGGGGCGTCGAGGCCTGCGACGAGGAGTATGGTGGGACCGGTGGACGTTGGCCCCCTAGCTCGGTAACGAATTCTACGGCCGTCCTTGAGCACCGCAAACGCTTCGCCGACCCGATACGCCCTTTGATCCCGACGATCGAGATGTCGCTGTGTGACAACCAAGAAAACAAGGGCTGCCGCAGCAACTGCAAAGGCAGAGGCGCACGCGGTAACGATAGTCCTGGATTTCGGCATTGCGGGGTCCGCGCCTTGACGGTCATCGGCAGAGCGCGGCTTATATCCAACCGAAAGGAGCAATGAAAGAGGAATTCCGCACCAACGGCAAGCGACGGTCGCTTGGAAAAGTAACTGATTTGTTCTCGCTGGTTACCGCCAAGGGAGTATGGGGTCAGGCACTTCAAAAAACTTCAATGATCCCAGCTTTAGGTCCAAGATGCCCTTCGGCTCTCTCTCTCTTTCTCTCTTCTCCGAGCGCTTCGTCGACATAAACTCCCCAAGCGATGCCGGAGATGTTTGTGCTTTATTGAAGTGCCTGACCCGGTTTTCAAGGCGCGCTTGGATGAGCGCGGTTAAAAGCTGATTCCGCCCGCTCGTTCCATTGGACGACACCGCGCATTGCATCTTCGTACGAATTCGTGAAGTCAAAGCTGAGTACTACCAGCCCTAAAAAACCCGTCGCGACGAGCCGCCAGTCCTTGCGCCAATCGAGGTCCCGATCCCGATGAGAGGCGATGTAGGTGGGAATGGCAATGGCAGCAGCCGCACCAACACCAATCGCGATGCGCGCGGCGCCGTTCGCGGTTTCACCGACATAGATCTGCCCGAGCCCTGGGAGTAGCGAGCGGGTCGCGGCAGTATCTTTCGACTTCCAGGTAACTGCCTTCGCTTCGCGCGCAAGTTCGGCGAGCGGTGATTGAGGTCGCTCGTTGATCAGCTCATCGAACGCCTCGTCCCCGGACTCCCGCGGCAAGCCCGCCGCACCAGCGAAACGGTAAGCCCAACCAAGGCGATAGAGTGTGAGGGGCCTGAGTGGGGTCTTCGGATAGTTTTGAAGCAACGTCTCCCACAGCTGCACCGCGCTGTCCGACGCTCGAAGGCGCAAATCGAGTAGGTCCAGGGACCCGGCAAGGGACTGGAACGCCGGAAAGTCCGTTATTGCCGCGAGCGCCTGTGCAACGTAGGACGCCGTGTCCCGCTCCGGAGGTTCGAAGCGATAGCGATAAAAGCCCTCGGCCTGAAGGAATAGGGAATGCTCTAACGCCGCAGCATTGACCGCATCAACCTCGACGATCGTTCGAACGAGCCGAGCTTGAGCCTCGGAAAAAGTCCCGTCGCCGGACTTCACCAAAGCGGACGTCGTTGCACATCCGCCCGCGAATGGCGTTATCAACAAGGTCGAGAGAGCTAGCGACCAAACTACAGATAGGCTCGACGCAAACGACTTCGACACGATGCGTCCTTCTGCAGTTGGGACTCCCGTACTTATAGCAGTTAGCTGCCGGATTATTGCACATGTCTAGAACATTGCCGAGGCGGCGACGAGCCAGCCGTGGGACCGCCCAAGACGCCAATTATTGTAACATGTTGAAAGTAAATCGCGCGACGTTCACGACGTGTTCACAGCACACGCCGAAGATTTAGAGTGTGACCGTGACGATTTCCGTCCGGCAGGTGAAAGGGTCCTTATGAAGCGGCATCTTCTGTTTTTTGCCTTACTCAGTCTGATTTTGGCGCCCATTGGATTCGCGACTGGAAACAAGGCGAGTGCGGGGCCACTCGGTGATCTCTCCTCTTATCTGGTCATCGCCAAGGACACCTTGAAAATCGTTGATACCGGCGATCTGAAGGCCGCGAAGGTCCGCATCAAAGATCTCGAGACGGCATGGGACGAAGCTGAAGAAAAGATGAAGCCGATGAGCCCCGACGACTGGGAGACGACCGACCAAGCCATCGACAAGGCCTTGGCCAAGCTGCGTTCCGCGAAACCCAAGCAGGATACCGCGACGGAGGCACTGAAGAAATTGATTTCGATCATGGAAGAGATGAAGAAACCCAAGAAATAGCCTGATTTGCAGCCAAACTCATTCGAGCTAAGAATTTTGCGGAGACTCAAAATGAAGATTGTTCATGGCGCGGTAGCATTTGCGGCTGTTTCGTCGGCGTCCTTGGCTTGGGCGCGTTCCGATCCGTCGTTCGAGATCCAGCAGTCGGCCTTCACCTACACGCAAACGACCGAGACCGAGACGGCAGACGGCGGTGACCCCCTTGAAACGACGACGAGCAATTTTGAATCTATGCCGTCTGATCTCGAGATTTCGGCGAAAATTGGTCACTGGATCTTCGGTGTTGCTCCGACCGAGCCCGGAGCCTCATTGGAGCTCACTTACGAATTCTCATCGAAACTCGAAGCCGGCGTCATGCTTGGTTACAACGACAAAGCGACGAGAACCGAAGACCTGACGACCACGACCTCGTCGTCGGAATTCGGGCCGCGCGTGCAATACGCCATCGACTTTGGCGACAACACCATCGAGCTCGAGGGTGTGTTGGCCATGACCGGGGAAAAAAGCGCGCAAAAGGGTTTGGATGAGGCCGGAAAGGCAGTCGACGAAGAGATCAACGAATCCGGCTACGAAATCGAGCTGGTGACTTCCTACGGGCGCTCCCTGACGGAAAATCTCATCGTCGCGGCGGGAGTCGGCTACACGTATGGAGTCGGCAGGGAAAATGAAGAGGGCCTGAAGCTGACCAACGGAGAGCTGCAAGTCACCTTGCTGCAGTTTCGCTACGGCATCTTCTATTGAACTCTAAATTGGAGCCTGGCATGCACAATTCCAAGTCGTCGGCATACTTTGCGCTAGTTGTCGGCATCTTCGGCTTGCTTATGGCAGTGTCAAGCCAGCATCTGGCTCGGCAGATGCGATTCGGGCTGGAGTTTCGCGGCGGCTACGAAATTTATTACGTGGCGTCTCCAGCTGCCGGAAAAACGCAGCTGAGCTCTGAAGACATGACGGCGGCCGCCGACGTCCTCCGGAAACGCGCCGACTCCATTGGGATGGCCGAGCCGGAAATTCACGTCGAAGGCGACAATCACATCCGCCTCAAACTGGCTGGTCTGACGTCCGCCAACGAATCGCGCTCAGGACTCGGCAACCCTGACGGTCTTCCCGTCGTATTAACCGAGAAGTACACGCAGACGGTGGGCAGCGTTTTGGGCGGCACGGCGTTGAAGGACACGATGACAGCCGGCGCCATCGGGATCGCCTGCATTTTTCTGTTGCTGCTCGTTCTTTATCGAGGAATGGGCGCGATCGCCGCCTTCAGTACCTTAGGTTACCTCTGGCTGTTGGTCGTTGCCTTCAATGCCTTCCATGCCACCTTGACGCTTTCGGCGGTGGTCGCCTTCGTGCTCGGCATAGGGATGGCCGCCGACGCGAGCATCATATGTTTCGAGCGAGTGCGCGAAGAGCTACTGCGGGGGCATGAGCCCAAAGATGCCGTTCGTCTAGGATTTCGCGACTCCTTTCCGACGATCCGCGATGCTAATCTCGTTACGTCGCTGGCGATGATCGCGCTTTTCGTCGCGGGCATCGGCCCCATTCAAGGATTCTCGCTCACTATGTTGGCGAGCATCCTTATCAGCATCGGAACGAACTTCTTCGGCGTGCGTCAGCTTTGCCTGTGGCTTGCCGAGGCCAATATCCTGTCGGCAGACTGGCTGGTGGGCGGCGCCAAACGCGAAACGACCTGGTGGTCGCGGACGAACTTTGCCGGCTACGGCAAAGTTGCGATGGTTTTGTCGGCGGCGGTCATCGGATCGGGCGCGGTGTATTTTCGGGCGCACGGACTCAATCTCGACATCGATTTCACCGCCGGTACGGC
>JAYVBB010000504.1:0-8251 GCA_043750715.1 Pseudomonadota bacterium
TTTTCCTTCCGCGTCGCGCGGCATGGCTGCCAGCGCGCCTGGGTCCTCCTCCTCGAGCACCTGGCCCGTGAGGTAAGGCATCTCGCCTTTTTCGTGCACGACGAGCTGGCGGATGATGTCCCGACGGAACTCGCGTTTGATGTCGGCCCGGACGGCGAATGCGTCCGCCCCGCGGAAGACGTCGGACTGGGAGTGCAGCGTCTGATCGAAGGTGCCGAGGACGAGGCGGCCGTCGCCGAGTCCCATCGAGACCAGACGCTTCATGCCGTCGTGGTTGTAAGGAAAGATCTGCGGCGGAATCAGCACGGCGACTTTTTTGGCCTTCGACTTCAGCGTCGCCTCGACGATCCGGATCAAGGTGTCGTAGGTCAGATCACGGGGTTTCGGTTCGGCTCCGGCCGCGGGCGCCGGCATCGGCGTCGCCGCTTCCAGCTGGTCGATCGCCTGCTGGCTGATGGTCACGACGGCGACCGAATCGGTGGACGTCAGGCTGGGCGCGAGCCGCGTGCGAATGTCGAAAAGTTTGTTTTCCACGCGGTCCCGGAGCTCCGAGACGTAGTAGAGGTAGACGAGCACGGCCACGAGCACGCCGGAAAAAAGCGTCAGAACCGCGTTGGCGTACGGGGACTTCAAAGGTCAGGCCTTGTGGGCGTCCGTAACTACGGGCCCGTCGAGAAGGTGCGGCGCGTCTTTCTTCAAAATCGTGTAGACGCGCATCGCTTGTTCTAGCTCTAGCCCCTGCAGTTTGCAATACATCGGGTCGAGGTCGAACTTCGAGCCCGTCGCCGCTTTGTGCTCGTGGAAACAGCCGCCGGCGCACCATTCCCGCATCCAACAGCTCTTGCAGGGGTCCTGGGTGGCGCCGCGGAATTTGACGACCTCGGCCAGCTTGGCCGCGTCCAAGCCGACTTCGGCGTCGCCGACGCGCTCGGACTCGTCTTCGTTGAAGCGGTGGCAGAGGTAGAAGCCGCCGGTGGCCGACACGGTGAGGTAGCTGGTGCCGGCGCCGCAGGCGAAGCCGCCCGTCTTGCCGCGATGCATCAGGCCCACGCCGTGGTTGATGAAGTGGATCTGCATCAGCTTCGCGTAGTTTTTCTCGGCGAGGAACCGGTCGACGAGGCGCCGCAGGATCCCGGCCAGCTGCTCGACGTCGGCGGGGCCGAACGCCAGGGTGCGCAAGGGCGAGGCATGATGCGAGACGACGGTGCGGAAGTTGCGCGACGTCAGCGTGTGGACGATCGCTTCCTCGAACTGGCCGAGGTTTTCCTTCACGACGGTCGCGCGCAAGCGGAAGTCGCGGAGGTTGCCCAGCTGTTCCTTGAAATTTTCCAGCTTCTTGTCGACGAGCGCTTCCGAGCTGCCGAGGTCTTTCGTGCGGCGTTGCTTGCCTTGCAGACCTTTGCCGTCGTAGGACATCGTCACCGCGACGTTCTTGTCCTTGAGCCACTGCAGTTTGTCTTCATTGAGCAGCGTGCCGTTGGTCGTGATCGAGTAGGAGAAGTGGCAGTCCTGCTTCTCGCACCATTCGACGAGCTCTTTCATCACCTTGAAATTCAGCAGCGGCTCGCCACCGAAGAAGACGATGTGGAAGCGCTTTTGGTGCTGCGAGAAGAACCCGACAGTCTTGATCGCCGTCTCGATCGACATCATCGCCTTGTTGCCGTAGTCGCCTTCGCCGGCGAAGCAGTAGGTGCAACGGAGGTTGCAGCCCTGCGCCATGTTCAACGAGACGGCCTGGATGTTGGTCCGGACCTCTTGCTTCACGGGGAGAGGGAACGACCGGGCGAGCGCCTGCAGCTCGACCTCGTAGTCGGGCTCGATGAGCTCGCCGGTGACGTGGAGGTAGACTTCCTCCGGGACTTCGACGACGTGAGAGCTCGGAACGTGCAGCAGCACGCAGCCGGCGTCGTCGAACCGAAAGGCCTTCCAAACCGGGTTCCGGCGGTGAACGCCCAGGGTCGACTTGCCTGCGTGGGCGTCGACGAGGTCCGTTTGGTTGGGGAGCAGTGTCATTTTGTCACCAGTTGACGGATCTCTGGCCGGTCGGCGATTTCGCTAACCTCCAGAAAAGACAGCGGATCCTGAGGTGCCCAGGCGGGCAGCCACCCGGATGTCAGCAAGAACGGGACCACTTTGCCGCGCCGACGAGTGCCTGTAGACTATTGAAATAGCATGAAGAATTTCCTCCTCACCCTGACCATGCTGCTCGCGACCCAGGCCTTCGCGGAGGGCGGAGCGTTGCCCAAAGGCGACGCCGTCGAAACCGGCAAAGTGACTGGACCCGACGAGGGCGCGGCGAAAAAGCGTCGCAACTGCTTCCTCGACCTGACCGAGCCGCCGGGCGGCAACGGCCATTTTTCCTCCGACGGTAAATTCCTTTACCTCCTGGCGCAGTCCGCCTCGGGCGACGACGAGGAAAAGCCGGCGAAGGGCAAGAAAAAGAAAAAAGCGAAGCAAACGAATCCGAAGGTCCGCTACACGCTGTTCAAGATCAGTCCGAAGACACGCAAGAGCGAAGCGCTGCTTTCCCTCGAGCACCACGGGTCGGCGTCTCTCCTGACGTACGGCGAGCCGGTGCAGGCGGTGTCGGCGATCGCGTTCGTCGGTCCCGGCGCCGGTTGCTTCGAAGGCCCGGCGGGCATCGTCAGCGCGTCGTTCGCGAAAAAGGATGACAAGGCAGTGCAGGCGACGGGAGTGTTCGAGCTCGTCGACACGCCGGCCGGGCTCCGCCTCGTCGACGTCAAGAAAGACCAGGTTCTGGCGATGGATCCGGCGACGTTCCAGACCAAGCTCGACCGCAAGTTGCCGGAGGGCGACCGCCCGCTGTTTTACGACCCGGAATCGAAAGCGCTCGTCGTGTGGCACGACGGCGGCGATCACCGGGGCCTGATCAGCTTCATGGGAGAAGGCGACCCGAGTCCGAAGCGCCTCGCGTTCAAGAAGGGCGACCGCGTGCTCAGCCAGGGCAACCGCTTCGCCGTGGCCCAGCTCGACATCAATGCGAATGCGATCAAGGTGCAGGAAATCGCGGAATGGACGGGCAAGAAGAAGCCGATTATCCACACGTTAAAAGTCCCGGTGGCGTACACGGTATCGAGCGCCGGCATGACGATCAACTTCGACAAGCGCATCGTCCTCGTTTACGGAGCGAATTTCCTGGCGAAGCAGAAATGGCAACGCGTCTTCGTCTTCGACTACGCGTCGGGCGAAATGCTCGGCGCCGTGCCGGTTACGGGCACGCAGTATTTGAACTTCGCGGGCATCGACCCGACGGGCTCTTACGTGGTCGTCGAGGTGCGGGACATGGCATCGCGTCAGACGGTCGGCGGCAAGGTGTTCAACGTCGCGAAGAAGAGCTTCGAGGACCTCGAGCTGGTCGCTCCGTAAGCAGATCCCCGTCGCATGCTAAAAAAGAGGTCAGCGGATGACGAATTCCGGGGACCTTGGCTAGTTTGTGCTATTCCGCTGGGTGGGAGGGGTACTTTAGTCTACAATGTAGTAGTTTTCATACACTTTGCGGAACGGGGCTACCGGAGTTGGCTGAGACGCGGCGTGAATCGGGATCTTGGAAAGCGAAGCACGGACGGATTCTTGCCGCTGCTTTGGACGAGTTCGTCGACCGCGGCTTTACCCGCGGTAGCATGGACCGGATCGCCATGAAGGCGAAGGTCTCGAAGGTCACGATCTACAACCACTTCGAGAACAAGGACCTGCTTTACCGGCGTATGGTCGAGTATTACTTGGCCGAAGTGCATCCGGGAGCGCCCGCCATCGACAAACGTTCCGAGCTGGCCCCGAAAGAGATCCTCACCCGCTACGCGGCGGACCTGATCGACGTCACGACGCACCAGCGCTCCATCGGCATGCTCAGGCTCCTGCGCTCCGACCCCTTGATGCTGACTAACGCTCCGCCCGAACACCACGAGTCGAAGCTCCTGCCCGACATCAAGGAAATCGCGAGCTATCTCTCCTGGGAGCACGGCGGCGGCCGCATGAGGGTGAAGAATCCCGACGTCGCCGCGCGCCAGCTGACCGGAATGCTCTTTGAAAACACGCTTTACCCGTCCCTGATGGGACTTAAAGTCGACTTGTCGAAAAATCGGATCGGTGAGGTTGTCGACACCTCGGTCGCCATGTTCTTATCGCACTATGGGACTTAAAGTCGCCTTTGCCACTTCGGCCGAATACCCGGATCTCCATCCCGACGACCGTCTCACTCTGCCGTTACTCAGTGAGCGCGGCATTGCCGTCGACCCTGTCGAGTGGTCCAGCGAGACGCAACGCTGGCAGGATTACGATGCCGTCGTCATCCGGAGCTGCTGGGACTACTTCACGCGGGCGGAAGCCTTCCGCGCCTGGCTCCGGCGGCTGCAGAGCCTCGGCGTCCCCTGCTTCAACCCGCCGCCCGTCGTCATCGAAAACATGGACAAGCGCTACCTCCGGACGTTGGAGGCCAAAGGCGCCTCGACCGTGCCGACGGTTTGGATCGACCCGAAGGACGCGGGGCGACTGCCCGCTCTAGTGGGTGCGCTCCCTTGGGACGACGTCGTCGTAAAACCGGCGGTCTCGGCCGGAGCCTTTCGCACCGTGCGCACGACCAAACGCAGCCTTCTCGACGACCCGGCGCCGCTCCAGGACGTGCTCCAGGGCTCGACCGCGCTGGTTCAGCCTTTTCTCCCGGAGATCGCGACCAAAGGCGAATGGTCATTTCTCTTCTTCGGCGAAGAGTTCAGTCACGCCGTCGTCAAGCAGCCCCAGGCGGGCGACTTCCGCGTCCAGTGGCGCCACGGCGGCACGCACGCCAAGGCCACGCCGTCGACCAAACTGGTCGCCGAGGTCGAGCGCGTGCTCGCGCTGCTGCCCCCGGGCCGGCTCTACACGCGCATCGACGGCGTCGAATCCGGCGGCAGGTTTCTCCTCGTCGAGGTCGAGCTGATCGAGCCCTATCTCTTTTTCCAGGAAGACCCGGCGAGCGCCGGGCGGTTCGCCAAGGCGCTCGAGGCGAAACTCACTTCTCGGTCTTGACCTCTTCGGTCGCGTCTTTCAGGACCCAGGTCTTCTGCAGGGCCTTGAGCGTGATCGTCAGCTCTTTCACGGCCGTCAGGACCTCTTTCGTGAACTCGGGATTCTTCTTCAGCTCCTTGGAGAAGTCGTCGAGGTTCGAAAGCAGGCTTTCGATCGTCTTCTGACGCTCGGCGAACGGCGTCATCACGGTCTCGATCTTCGTCAGCGAGTTCTTCAGCAGATGGTTGCCGATCACTTCCGCGTGTGCGTCGGTCAGCAGGCGGTTGCCTGAATCGAGCACCTGAGGCAGCGCCTTCGGCTGCTTCTTCAACTCCTTCGTCACGACGATCAGGTCGCCGGAGAGTTTCAGAAAGTTTTCGAGCGCCGGGTCGATCATGCCGAGCGTTTTCTGGAATCTGCCTTCGTGGTAATCACCGATGACGGTCTTCATCTCGCCGAGCATGATGCCCAGGCTGCCTACGATCATGTCGACCTGTCCGATCAACTCGCCAAGCTTCTTGCCCGTCATGAATTCGGCGAGGTCGATGGTGTCCCGGCCCGGCAGCGTGCCGTTGTTCGCGACGACCGGCTGGTCGGGCGAGCCCGGGATGATGTCGATCCGCTTCTCGCCTATGATGAAGCTGCGGAACACGGAGGCCTGCGAGTCCTTGCGCACTTTCGACGCGATAGCGGTCTTGACCGTGAACTTGACGTCGATCTGGTTGTTCTCGTCGACGTCGAGGCCCGCCACCTGGCCGACGCGCAGGCCGGAGATCGTCACGACGCTGCCGACGCGAAGCCCGTCGGCGTCCTTCACCTTGGTGTGGTACGTGTTCTGCGACTCGAACCAGAAGTTCCGCATGCCGATCTGGTAGATGCTCGCGACCCCGAAAGTGACGATCGCGGCGAGGCCGGCGAGGGCCTTTTTCTCGTTGGTGCTAAACTTCATGCTTTCTGCATCCTCTCGGTCAGGAGCCGCGCGCTCTGGATCCACATCTGGTCGATGAAATCGTCGTAACGGGTCACGGGCTCGTTCTTGACCGGGTGCATGATCCAGTCGGCTGCCGCGAGGCCGAAGGGCAGGTCGTTGGTTCCGATGAGGATGCCGCGGCCCTTGGACTGCTGGATTTCGATCCAACCAAGGAGCTCGGGGATAAACGTCGAGGCGGCCAACGTCGACGGGTCGTCGAGGATCAGGACGCGGGGATTGAGCACGACGGCGCGCGCGAGCAGTACGCGCTTTCTGACGTCGGAGCTGATCCGGGTCGGGCGGTCGTTCCACATCGCCTCGTCGACGCCGAGGTCCCTGAGGGCCTTGGCGCCGAGCGACCCGGGGACTGCGCCTTGGTCGTAGTAGCCGTGATACTTGGCGGGCAGGTCGACGTTGGCCAGGAGCGAGAGGTTCGAGATCAGGCCCTTGTCGCGGAAGCCGAAGCCGATGCGCTTGCGGAGCAGGTTGAGGTCGGTCTCGTCGGACCGGCTGTCCATCGCGACCTGGTCGTAAATCAGAATTTCGCCGGCCTCGATCTTGCCGAGCCCCATGATCAGGCGGAACAGGCTGCTCGTTTCCTTGCCGCCGAGGATGATGCCGACCTCGCCGGCCTTCACCTGGATGTTGATCGGGCGGTCTTTGCCGAGCGCACCCAGGTTCGAGTGCCCGACCACGTTTCTCAGCTCGAGGGCGGTTTGGGTCACAGGTCCACCCCGAAGATGACGTAGTAGCTGGCGCTCAGGATGAACTGCACGCCCATCGCGAGCGTCAACGAATCGATGACGGCGCGGTTGGTCGCGATCGGCACTTCGAAGGGGGCGCCCCCGACGGACAGGCCGCGTTTGGCGGCGACGTAGGTGACCATGGCGCCGATGAGCGAGGTTTTCAGCACGAACAGCGGGAAGTCCGGCTTGCGGATCGACTGGGAGATCAGTGTCAGATACTGGTCGATGGGGAAGTTGTCGGTCACGTTGGCGCCGATCCAGCCGCCCCACAGCGCGAAGGCCCAGAACGTCATGGCCATGCAGAAGAGGGAGACGGCGCCGCCGGCGATCCGCGGCGCCAGGATGTAGTGGTAAATGTTGATGCCCATGATTTGCAGCGCCTCGACCTCCTGCTGCACTTTGATCGTCGCCATTTCGGAGGCCATCGCCGTGATGCTGCGGGTGATCATGATGACGCTCGCCGCGAGCGGGCTCAGCTCCCGGAAGACGATGAAGACCAGGATCTTGCCGATCTGCTCGTTGGTTCCGAGGAGCGCCAGGCCCAGGTTTGACTGGAAGGCGATGGCGATGCCGCAGAAGAGGCCGATGAAGCTGACCATCAGGATGGACTGGATGAACGTGAAGTAGGTCTGAAGTAAGAAGTTACGAAAGAATTCGACGCGGTGGCCACGCTCCCACGGCAGGTACAGGGACATTGTGCGACGAAGACCCGCCATGCCTTACCAACGCTCTCGATATGTTGTAAGATTGAGTTATATCTATGGTATTTGATTCCTGACAGGCGAGCAAGGAGGCCCCAGGTGCATAGGATTCGGGCATTGAGCGTGGTCGTCGCCGGGACTCTGGGGATGGCCTTCGGCAACCTGGCCGCTCAGGATCAGGAGTCCGAGCCACCGGCCGCCGAACCCGCGGCGGAGAGCACCGATGAGGCGGCCAACGAGTCCGAGGCGGCCGAGCCCCAGCCGTCGGCGATCGACTCGTTTTACGATGGCATGACGGCCGAAAACGCCGCCGCCAAGGTCGACTCCTTTTACGGCCCCCAGGTCGTCTATGAGGACCCCCTGGGCCGGGTCGAGGGCCGGGTCCAGCTCGCCGACCATTACAAGAAGCTACTCGCCGGGGTTCAGAACCTCGTGGTCGACGTGAAGGAAGAGTTCGTTTCAGCGGACGAGACGGTCGCGGTGTGGACGATGACGTTCACGCACAAGAGTCTGAACGACGGCGAGCCGATCGTGGTGGATGGAGTGACACACGTGCGTGTGGTCGGCGGGAAGATCGTCGGGCAGAAGAATTATTTTGATTTGGGTGAAATGGTTTACGAGCATACGACTATCGTGGGCTCCATCGTGCGTTGGGTTAAAAAGAAGATCGTTGAGTAGAAGGCTGCGCGACGACGGTCATCTGGGTTGTGGTTGGAGTTTCCGGCTGCACCGCTGCGCGGGGCACCAGGGGCTCCGCCCCTGGACCCGGCCTAGGGGAACAATGAGTGTTCCCCTAGGTACCCCTCCACACCAAGGGGGCTCCGCCCACC
>JAYVBB010000505.1:0-3523 GCA_043750715.1 Pseudomonadota bacterium
CTGCGACCCGAACAAGGGCAGTCCCGACGACCCGACGGCGAAAGAGATCTGCGACAAGCAAGGCGTGAAGGAAGCAATGGCTAGCCGCGCGCAGCAGCAGTTGACCAAAGACACCGTTCTCTACCTCGACTTGATCGTGACGACCATTCAAACGACCTGCGGTGGCATCGGCCGGAAGCCGAACACCAAGCGCATGCAGAATCTGTTCGAGATCGGCTTGGAGAAAAAGAACGCGGATCCTCGCCATCCTGGCGCCGAAAAAGTCTTCGTCCGCCCGAATCCCAAGAACCCGCTGACTCCAGAAGTCGGAGCGGGCGTGTCCTTCTGAGTCCGTCACGGACACCGACGCGTCCGGGGACATCTCACCAAGATCTTGCTAGCTTCGCCGCCGGAACAAACCGGGAGGTGGAAGGTGGACAAGGATTCGAGCAAGAGACTCAAAATGGCGGCGTTGGTGACATGCCTGGCTTGGGGCGTCACACGCTGTGGAGACGGCGAAGCGAAGAACAAACGGGCGCCGGAGCCGGCTGACGCCGCCGAGGCGACGGAACCGACTCCGCCACCGGCCGAAGACGGCACGGCGACGGAGGCGATGCCTTCGGCCGTCCCGACCGATCCAGCCGTAACCGCGCCGTTGCCTGCCGAGAGGACGTTCTCTGAAGCGGAGTTGATGACCCTCGTCGGCCTGTCGACGACCCAGAGCCAGTCGGCGTACGGCCACTGCCGGGACGTTTTGGCGCAGGGCATTTACGACCGGTACCATGAGACCGTCTCGGACACCGTCAAGCACGCCCTGAAGGAACGCTTTTGCACGATGGCCGAAGACGAATTCGCGGAAAAGGTCGAGACGTACTACAAAGAAGACCGCTCCGGGTCGCATAGCAGCTCTCACGACGACTCATTCGGCTTCACGTACATGGAATACATCGGCCTCGAGATCGCGACGGCGGGAAGCGGCTCCGATTCGTCGTCGCAGGGCGTCACGCGAGCGCAGGCTTTGGACACCGCTAGGAAGTGGAAGACATCCAACTGCGGCGACAGCTCGCTCTCCCAGTCGAGCGACTTCGAGCATACGGTGCTCTCGGAACAGGTGGACGCCAACGTCATCGACGCCTGGCGATCGTGCGTCACCAAGGCGAGCAACGGCTTTTTCTGCGAGTCGTCCGAGACGGAGGACACCGTCTCGATTCACCTGCGCTGGGACCCGAACGCCGTCCAGGCGACCCTGCTCCCGAAGCTGAACATCCGCGAACAGACGGCTCACAACCTGAAGCTGACGTCCTCCCGCGTTCCGCCCTCGCTGGGCACGGGCTCCGGAGTCTCGGTCACGTACCAGCGCCTGGATCCGGACAAGCCCTCCGTCTTCGAAGCGCAAGGCAGCGACCGGTTCCACCAGGTCGACTTCAACTGCTCCATCCAAGTGAGCAAGGTCGTGCGAGGCCAGGTGAAGGAAGCGGAGGTGTGCGGGTTGAAGGAACTGAAGCTCGGCAACGGAGACGTTTGCGGCGTCGACCACTACAACTTCGCCCGCGGTCCGGCGTGTGGAGTGCAGTCGTACAACTCTCGGGCCTCTGCCGCTTGTGGCGTGCTGGCGTACAACGTCGGCCCCCACCCGGACTGCGACGGCTTCGTATCCCATGACGTGCAGACGTTTTCGACGTCTGAAGCCAGTTGCCGGAACGACGCCGGCGACCCGGACGCTTGCCCGGAGGGATACCTGGATCGAGGCGTCTCGGAAAAAACGAAAACCTGCTGGGGTCGCGTCGCCGACAGCGAGTGGACCCAGGTGATCAGCCGGACGCGGACATGCGAGCGAGCCGAATTCCTCGCCTCCTGCCAGCACCCCTCTTTCGGGGTCCAGGCCTACAACGTCTGTGCCCACCCCAGTCATGGGATTTACCGCTACCACGGATGCGAGCACGCGAGCTTTGGCGTCAAATCCTACCAATCTTGCCGGCACGAAAGCTTCGGCCGGACCTTCAATTCCTGCTTCGTCCCGGACTGACCCGGATTCCGCCCCGGCCCTCGGGGGTGCTAGAATGGCCTAGCACTCCCCGGAGGACCGTCATGCGTTGGACCAAGTTGGTGGTTGCCCTGTTCGCGGCGACGTTGTCGCTCGAGTCGTTCGCGGCTGACAAGATCATTCTCGACACGGAAGACTACCCGCCTTATCAGACGAAAGACGCCAAAGGCGCGATCGCTGGCGAGAACGTCAAGATCGTCACCGAGCTCTTCAAGCGCGCCGGCATTCCGGTCGAGATCAAAATGGACGCTTGGCAGAAGTCCTACGACGCGGCGAGAAAGAATCCCGGCCACGCCGTCTTCACGACGACCCGGACTCCGGAAAGGGAATCGCTCTTTCAATGGGTCGGCCCGCTTTCGGTCTCGCGGTCCGTTCTGCTCGCCAAGGCGTCGAACAAAATTCAGATCAAAAAGCTCGAAGACGCCTTCACCTACCGGATCGGCGGAGTGAAGGAAGACATGAAGACGGTCTACCTGGAGAAGCAAGGCGCAAAGGTCGACGCCGTCGATCAGGACGCAAAAAACGCCAACCGCCTCCAGAAGGGCGAGATCGATCTCTGGGCGACGGGCTACATCTCCGGCATGAAATTCGCGAAGGACATCGGCTTCACGGACGTCGAAGAAGTCTTCGTCTACCGCGAAGACTTCGGCTACATCGCGTTGAACCTGGAAACGAAAGTCCAGCAGGTCCTCGAGCTGAACCGCATCCTCGATCAGATGCGCGCGGAAGGGTTGCTGGACTCGGCATTGAAGTTCAAGAACTGACCGCTACCGGGCGAGGGCCAGCGAAGGATAATCCGTCGAGCTATCGGCGGACAAGAAATTCGTGAAGGCCGGCATGGTATCCGGCACAGCGGCACCTCCATCCCAAGGTGCGCGTGTTCGTCGACGAAGTCGGCGAAGCGCTGAAAAAGTATTTCGCCATGTTATGATGGCGTGAAGACCACGGAAGACTTGGAGGACCTCATGAAACCGATGACTCCCGAGCAAGTGGCTCTCGCCTTCGACCCTCTCGACCGCGAAATGCTGACCGTCCCGAGCCTGGCGGGCGTGGCCTGGGACGAGCTCGACTACTTCGGCTGGCACGACCCGGGTACGGGCCGCGCCTACCTCGTCACGGAGCTCCCCGAGCGTTCCGTCGGCATCGTGATGAAGTCCCACGCCGCGCCGCATCAGGGCTTCTGCGACCTCTGCTTCGCCGTCGACAAGATATCCGGCGCGCGGATGGTCATGGCCGAGACCTGGCTCAGACCCAGGACGAGCTATGGCATCAGCGTCTGCGCGAACCTCGATTGCAGCGCCGGTGCCCGCGGCACGAAGTCGGTCTACCAGATGGAAGAGACCATCTCGAATGGCCGCCGGATCGAGCGCCTGCAGGCGAACGTCGCGCGTTTCGTCCGCTCCGTAACGGGCATCGGTCGGAATGAACTGCGTTAGATGGTAGATGGGTAGATGGGGTCAGGCACGTGCCTGACCCCAGCACCCCCAGCACCCCGTAACG
>JAYVBB010000506.1:0-3684 GCA_043750715.1 Pseudomonadota bacterium
CCACACCGACTGCGCTGCGATGCGGTAACGACGGCCGCTGACTTCTCTCTCAAATATGTGCATGTTCCTTCATGTAGTATATTCGAAATGAAATCAAAAGCTAGATCCAGCATTCCTGCGGCTTGGGCGCGCGGCGGGCAGAAAATGCGAGGTCAGAATTGCGAAGGTAGGGCTAGCCGCTGCAGTGAGCGGACGCCAGCGCTAGCTGATCCCGATTAAATCCCGATCAAGTGCGCTGGCCGGGGCTACAGTCACCCGTCAGGAGCTATTGAAAACGTAGCTGTTTGTGCCTATCAATAAAGGGCTGAGGCCTGATTTGCACCGACTTCAAAGGGACGCCGTTTGGCTTCACCCCCGGCGGCTTCGTCATCGCCGCCGTCCTCAACAGCGTGATGACCGGGAACTGGCTGAAACCCATCGGCGGCGGCGAGCTGATGATCCTGGCGTTCGCCTTCCTCGGCGCGCTCCTCGGCATGAAGCTCGGCGTCATCGCCTTCTGGGTGACGATGGACGCGATGGCGTTGCTGATCGTGGCCGCTTCGCTCTACCTGTTCTCGTTCCACGGCGTCGTCGTGCCCTGGCTCTTCCCGGTCACGGCCTTCGTCCTCTCGGCCCTCACCGTTTTCGCCGAGAAAATGCGCAAGGGCGAGAAAAAGGTGCAGATGATCAGGGCCGCGCTCGAGGGCTCGGTGGCTCCCGACGAGCTGAAATCCATTCTGAAGAAGCCCGAACGCATCAACTTCGAGGCGCGCGAGCGCGTCGTCACCCTGATGTTCATCGACGTCGTCGGCTTTTCCCTGCTCGCCGAAAACATGCTGCCCAGGATGGCCTTCGAAAACCTGAAGAAGATGCTCGCCGGCATCGGCGAGACCATCCACGAGTTCGGCGGCATCATCGACAAGACGCTCGGCGACGGCCTGCTTTGCTACTTCGGCTACCGCTTCGACTCGGACTCATCGACGCCCGACCACGCCGAGCAGGCGCTGCGTTGCGCCATCAAGATCCAGCGCGACAACCTGATGAAGAATATCGAGGCGGCGGAAGGCGGCGAGCCGGTTTACCCGCTCCGGATCGGGATCAACACGGCCTCGTGTTACTTGGGTGATCTGGGCTCCCAGAACCGGATCGACTTCACCGTCGTCGGCAACGGCGTCAACTTCGCCAAGCGCCTCGAGGGCGCCTGCGACATGCACTCGGTTCTCATCGGCGCCACAACCAACGATCTCGTCAAGGGAATCGGCCTGCCCAAGCTGGGCTTCTTAAAGCGCTTCATCCGCATCAAGCATCACTCCGAGCTGGTCGAGGCTTATGAGTACGACCCGTTCCACTCGGAGCAGGAGCTCCGGATGGCGGCCCTCGAGGGCTTCCGCAAATGTGCTAACATTGAGCGAGTCGATCACCGCTGGCCCGTTCACGACCCCACCAAGATCCAGCTCGCCTGCGACGCAGGTGACGGCCAGTTGGTCAATTTCTCCCATGCCGGTCTCAGCATCAAATTGAAGCAGCTGCTCGCCAAGGGCACGCGTCTCAACATCACGCTCGACGGAGGACAGGGCGCATTGAAGGCCCTCCTAGCCAAAGAGAACATCGAGCTGCTCCAAGGGGAAGTCCGCTGGGGCTACGCCGAGGGCGCCGAGTACGTCCACGGGGTGCTGGTCACCAACGTGACCGAAAAACAGAGCGATTCGCTGGTCCAGTACCTCTGCGAGTTCGCCTTCACCCGCGACAAGGCGGTCTCGTGATGCTCCTCAAAACCCTGCTGGCGGGCACCTTCCTGTTCGCGGCGTGCACGCCGCCGACCGAAGAGCTCCTTGACGAGGACCTCGAATCGACTCCCGACTGGCACGAGCTGATGTCCAACCGCGGCACCTCCTTCGAGCCGAACCCGGCTTTTGAAATGCCCGAGATCGTGCTGACGCCGGATCGCCTCGCGGCGATGCCCGTCGCGCTGCAGCAGCGTCCCGACCTCGCGCACTTCGCAGTCAGCCGCGCGATGAACGCCCCGATCGCTTACGAAGGCGGCGTCTTCGGCACCGTTGGCAACGCCAAGATGTTCGTCGGCCCGAGCTCGCACATCACCAACTACGACCGGCTCTACTGGGTCATGGTCAAGGTCCTTTCCGAGAAGTACGGCTGCTTCATGAGCTCCCGCCAGAACATGCCCGAGAAAACGCTCATCAAATGCCGCGACAAGCGCCAGATCGTCTTCTGGAAGAGCAAGGGCCCGGGGTTCATGCAGTTCTTCGCGCGCCAATACGACCGGGACGGTTACGAAATCGTGGTCCGCAAGAGAAAGATCGTCCGCGTCGGCACCGAAAAGGTGCTCTGAGCCGTTTTGCCGCCGGTCTGCGCGTAAGGGGTAGAGGCCTTTTGACTCACCCTTTGGAGACCAATCCGATGCGATGCATTTTACGAGCTCTCGCTGCCCTGGCATTTTTCGTGACGTCCGGCGTGGCCGAAGCCCACTGCCGGGATACCGAACCCGTCCTCGAGATCACCGGCGACCTCGCCCGCTTCGTCGCGAACCTCCGTAACGCGGTCGAGCACGTCGCGCCCGGAACCCTGGCCGACGAAGACCTGCGCGTGCTGCGTGTCCAGGTCGAAGGGTTCTACGACCTCGTGTATGCGGCGCGTTCGAGTTGCAACCGGATCCGCCAGGACTTCGCCCGGATCGAGCACCTGGGCGAGGCGACGGTGGCGCAGATCGAAGCGCAGGACCTGATGGAAGACAACGACGTCAGCGGGCAAACGATCGGCATGCGGCTGGTATTCGTGCGCGCGAGAGGCCTCGTCGACGATCTATAGGCCCGATGCACGTAGGACGGAGCCCGCGAAAAGCCAAATGCTCATGCCTTGTTTTCGGCTCGACGCTTTCGACTACCTAGTCGAAGCGCGGTACACCGACGGGGAAACGTAGCCCTTCAGCGCCCAGATGCCCTTCGCTGCCGCTTTCGCTTGGGCCTCTGCCTCGAGGTAGGGCGGGCGGTCGAGGCGCTTGGCCTTGCCGCGGTAGGCCTCGGCGTAGCCTTCCTGAACCATCCGCAGATTGACCCGCACTTGCCCGAGGACCAACTCGACGACCGGTCGATTGAACGGATCCAGGTCATTTTGGCGTAGTATGACCGTCTTGCCGGCAACCTGGTCGTTGAGGAAGATCCGGGCCGCCTCGCCGAACGGTTGGCCTGGTTTCTTCTTGCCGTGGGGAACCTCCGGAGAATCGATGCCCGCCAGTCTCACATTCAGCCAGACTCCGTCTCCAATTTGTACCCGGCACGTATCTCCGTCGCTACAGTGGTGGACGTAAGCCTCGATGTCCCTGGCTTTTTCCAGCTGGTGGGTGGCAGCGTCCGCCATGCGTCTCCTTTTCGTACTAGTGGCTCAAAATCCGTCCGGACCTTACGGACGAATGGCCGGTTTCTTGGCCTTTCTCCAAAACTATACCGGGCGTGTGAGGAGCTCCAGGGACGGATTCCCGGACGTGAAAACCGGCAAAACCCAGGAAATTGCCGTCTTCCAGGCGAACCAGAGACTTTTTTTCGACCGTCAAAAGAGTTGGCACTCCAGTTGCAATACTCATTGAGTGACGACGCGGGGCGATGACTTCTTCTTAGCCAACCACCCGATCTGCACGATACTCCCTGGCAACAGGGGCCCACCGGTTACATTCCTTTCCAAAATTTCCTT
>JAYVBB010000507.1:0-2409 GCA_043750715.1 Pseudomonadota bacterium
TATCTAGACGAATTTCCCCCTCCATCGATGCCATGCAAGGAATCTGCAAGGTCACCCTCGTGACTGGAGCGGGATCACGTGTCCGCGGTCGCGGACGTCGGAATCTCGAGGGTCCTCGTCGCCAACCAGGCGGCGGACGATGCTACGGGGCGCGCCTGAGCTACATCAGCCATCGGCGTTTGAGCAGCGTATAGGCGGCGATGCAGGCGACGATGCCTACTACCGGCAGCGACATCAGTTGCCAAGGAAACGCGCCGACATCTCGTCCCTCTAGGACTATCGCTCGCAAGGGAACGAAAAACGGATAGGACGGAATGACCATCGCAATGCGGTTCAGCTTCGTCGAAACGTCCGCCAAAGCGGAAGGCAAAAGATGGGGCAGGTATACGAAAACCCCGAGGGCCCGGGCGGAGGCTTGCGTGCGGCAGAGGAATCCCAGCAAGACTCCGAGCGAGCTGAAGCAAAAGCTACCCGCGAGAATGAAAATCCAATAGCTCGGCATGTGGTCAATGGTAAAGCCGCCCACCAGATGCAGGATCGAAATGGATCCCAAGGTCAAAATCATCCCCGTCAGCACCTTTGCGATCAGCCATTCGCTTTCTTTCATCGGAGTTTGCAGCAAGCCGAGCAGATGATGCCGTTCCTTTTCGTCCGCGATTTGCGGTGGGAGCACCAATAGGCCGACGAGCAGCACCAGCATCAGGGACCAGATCGGGAGGGTTTGATTGGTGATGCCTTGTTCTTTTTGGAGGGCTTCGACGCCGCCGACCCAGCTCTGACTTTGCTTGGCCTCGACGGCTCGCTGCATTTGGGAGAGGCCTTCGAGGATCGTGAGCGTCTTCACGGACGACTTGCTTTCCACCAGAAGGACGGGCGCCTCGGCGCTTTGGGCACCAGGGAGCAAAAGTCCGTCGAAGGCCTTCTGTTCGAGCAACTTCCGGCCTTCGTCCGCGCTTTTCACGCGATGCAGCTCGAAGCCTTCCGGCGCGGAGGCCAGCGTCTCGATTTCGCCGTTGGGATAAGTCCCGCGCTCGAGAATGCCTAGGTGCACTGCCGCCGATTTGCCCGGAACGTCGACCATAGTCAACGTGAGGAAAACGAACAAAGGCACGAAGACCATGAGCAGGATCGTCTTGTTTTTGAACGAGACGGCGAGGTCGTGGCAAGTCAAATGGAAGACGCGAGTCATTGAAAAAGGTCTTGGTGAGCGCGCGATTGAAAGTAGTCGCGAGGCAGGCCGTCGAATGCCAAACCTCCGTCGTGCAGAACCAGGATCCGGGTCGCGAAAGCTTGAACTTCTTCCGGGCGGTGGGACGTGAAAAGAATCGTCTTGCCCACCGCATGCGCGGTCTTCATCCGGCCGTAAACTTCTTTCGTGATTTCGAAATCCAGTCCGGACGTCGGCTCGTCGAAGAGAAGGATGGGAGGATCGGCGAGGAGGCTCCGACCGAGGCTGACCCTTTGCTTCAGACCTTTGGAAAGAGCCTGAACTTTGGTTCGTCTGTACGAGACCAAATCGAAGTCTTTCAGGATTTCCGGGACCCGAGTGGCTGGAAGGCCGAACAGGCGCGCGAACACCTTCAAGTTCGCTTCGACCGAGAAGGATTCGTATAGGTTCGGCGCCTCGGGCACGAAGCCGACCTTGCGGACGAACTCCTGCCGGTCACTCGACGAGACGCCGTCGGCCAAGAACGTCCCCTGGTCGGGTCTGATCCAGCCCGCGAGCATCTTCAACAACGTCGACTTGCCGGCTCCGTTGTGTCCCACGATGCCTACGAACTCGCCTTGACCGATCGAAAGGCTCAAAGGGCGCAGTCCGCGGTTTGCCGGATACACCTTTGCCAACTCCCGAATTTCGAGCTGCATTTAGACGCGTTTCGCGAACCAGACGATGACCAAGACGAGGAGAACGATGACGAGTACTTCGACGACCATAAATCACATCCCTGGTTGAAAGCCCGACCCTAGCACAAAGAATGCAAACCATGGGCCATATAATGCGCAAAAATGACGCACAGTCGGGAAGGTAATCGATCGCCTGTTCTCGCTGCACCAGCTATTCGACCAATTGCAGGCTGTCGGCTATGAAACCGATCTGCCGCGGGAATTTGTCTTCGCGCGAGCCGTCGAGAGCTTGGTTCTTTTCCGTCATCCCGCAGCCGAGGCGGTCCCAGAGAGCCGAGCCGAGCCTGTGCCGGCTCTACCCGCTACCGTAGCAGTTCCCGTCAAAGCGTGATGTCTTGGCATAGGGCCCTGGTTGCGACCACTGCGACCACTTGCTCTGGAAAACAGGTAGAAACTGGTAGATCTAGAGAGCTGGCCCGGTAGCGGCACGTTTTTGATATCATTTCAATTTGCGTATTTGTGGCGCTTGGTTGAGAGGAGCAAGATACAATCTCCTAACCTCCA
>JAYVBB010000508.1:0-2261 GCA_043750715.1 Pseudomonadota bacterium
GCACGCTCGTCGGCCTCGCCGAGAAAGCTGGCTTCACGGACGCGAGCGGCAACCTGCCGCGCGGCTCGAAAGCCTTCATCGCGGACGGCATGGCAACGACGATGGGAGCCCTCGTCGGGACGAGCTCGACCACGACCTACATCGAGTCCATGTCCGGAATCGAAGACGGCGGGCGGACCGGTCTGACGTCGGTGATGGTGGCGCTGCTCTTTCTCCTGAGCGTATGCCTCTGGCCGCTCGCCTCGGTCATCCCCGCCGTCGCGACGGCGCCGGCTTTGATCGTGGTCGGCGCGATGATGATGTCGTCGGTCGCCAACATCGACTGGGACGATTATCGCCAGGCGGTACCGGCGTTTTTGACGATGGCGGCGATGCCCCTCACCTACTCGATCTCGAACGGCATCGCCTTTGGCATCATTTCGTACACGATCATCAACGCCTTGAGCGGGCGGACAAAAGACGTCCACTGGCTCATGTACCCGGTCTCGGCCTTGCTGATCGCGCACTACGTCATTGGCTGAAGGATCAGCGGCTGAAGCGACGGAAGAAGTTCATCGCCTCCGCGCTCATTTCGAAGTCATAAGTCGGAGCGCCAGTGCCCAGCACGGGGAAATTGCTGCCTTCACTACCCGGCCAGGTGTGGCCGCCCCCTTCGATTTTAATGTGTTGGACTTCGGAGTTGCCTTTGCAGGCCGCATGGATGAACTGCGTCGAACGCGCGCCGTCATAGGGATCGAGGTTGACGATGCGAGTCGCCTTCTCGGGCGTCACGCACCCATTCATCTTCACAAAAAGGTGCGCGGTTTCCTCGGCGGAGAGGCGTTCGCCTTCCAAGTGCTTGCCTTCGCCCCCTTCATACTGCATCAGTTCGTCGTCTGTGCCGTTCGCCATTAGGATCGGGATCGGCGCCTTGAGGCGGCACTTGTCCTTTAGGCCTACCGGGAGCGTCCCGGCATTAATAGCGATCGCGGCGAAGCGGTCCGCCATTGTGCAGGCGAGGTGCAGGCTCATCGTCGCGCCGTTCGAGTGACCCGTCGCGTAGACGCGCTTCATATCGACGAGTGTGGTTTCGGCAAGCTGATCGAGAATCGCACGGACGAAGCCCAGATCGTCGGTTTGGGAAAGGGGCGCGCCGGAAGAATCGGTGCGGCCATCGTTCCAAGTGCGTCCCAGTCCTTCCGGGTAAACGACCCAGCTGCCGGAGGTGTCGGCCTGTGCCTGAAACGGAGAGACGTTTTCTGCGGTATCGGCCGTGCCGAAGCCGCCGTGGAAGACGAGAATCGCGGAAGCCGGCTTCGCGCAACCGCGTTTCGGCGCATACACGATGTATTCGCGCTGGCCGTCACGGGTCGTCAGGGAGAATTTCTGAGTCGCTGGAGCGCGGCGGCAAAGGTCTTTAAGTTGAAGTTTTAGGCGAGATTCCTGCAGCGCCGCTAGGGCGGGAGAGGCGGTCCCTGCTGGCACTTGGTCGACGCCAATTTTGCCGGACTCAGCACCTTTGCTGTCGGTCTGATTACGGTCGGTGCGCGTATCAGTCGAACAGGCAGTGAACAAGGTCAGGTTCAGGGCAAAGGCACAAATATGTTTGAGCATGGTGACCTCTGGCATCGAACCTGGTTTGTATAAAATCACTATCGGAGCGAAAATATTTAACCCAAATATTTTTGAAAATATAAGCAAAATCAACTATTTATGACTCCATAAATAGGCGACCAGAAATACTGGTACGAACAGAGCTGCGAGAATGCCTTAGAGCGAGATCTTCTCGGCGTAACGCCGGGCGAAGCCACCCGCTTCCGCTTCGATGACGACCTCGAGGGTCAGGCGGCCGCGTTCCTGCATTGTCGCGTAGTCCCCGACGTCGTAGCCGACGCGGTATTCCGTGATCGTCAGGTTCGCATCCGGGAAGCGGCGCTGCAGATGCTGGACGGCCAGATTCTTCGCCGCACCGAGGTCGAGGGAGCTGGTGTCGATCCACTCGACCAGGCGCAGCATCGTCGCGTCGATCAGCGAGCCGGACAAGGCGACGACTTCGCCTCCGGCATTGACGGTCACTTCGACGGCACCCGCCGCGGCGAGCGGCGTCAGGCCGCTCAGGCGTTGGTGGAAGACGACGGCTTTGCTGAAGGTCACCGGTTGGCCGGCTTCCGACACGCCGCGGTCGACGACGTAGGTGGCGCGCAAATCGGCGGCGACGTTTTTCACCACTGCGTGGCGGCTCAGGAAGTCGGCGGCGATCCGGATGACGACGTCGTCCTTCA
>JAYVBB010000509.1:0-4754 GCA_043750715.1 Pseudomonadota bacterium
TTGAGATTGGCGGCGTCGCGGACCGCTCGCGCGTACTCACGCGTGTCGAAGGCGACCAGTACCGTCTCGACCTGGCGGTCATGGAGCTGCAGCAGGGAACCTAGCAGCTCTTCGATCGCGACGTTGTTGGTGCAGAAAAAAAGTACGACGATCGACTGCGGGGGCACGCGTTCGAGATTTTCCGCCACGAGCTTGGTGAAGCTTACCGACGCCTGTAGCTCCAAGGCCTCGATGACCGAAGCCAAAGCCTCGCTTTGGGAGAGGCCGCTCCCGAGCTCCAGCTCGTGCGTCCCGCTGACGAGCTGTACCCCGAACTGCTGGAGGAGAAAGTACCGACCGAGCGCCAGCGTCGACTGCTTCATCGCCGCGAAGGTCGAGATTCCCTTGAAAACGGCGTGGCCGAAGGCCATTTGATCGATGAACAAGATTGCTTCGGTAGCCGTGGTCTTCTCGAACTCCTTCACGTGCAGCTCGTCGAGTCTCTGGGACCTTTTCCAATCGATCTGCCGGATCGAGTCGCCCGAGCGCCAGGGGCGGATGCCAAGAAAGGAGGACGATCCACCCGCCGCGTTGGATTCGAAAGGACCCGAGTGGAAGGCCAAGCCAACCTGCTCGACGGGAAAGGCGAGGATGGTCGAGTCGGAAGGAATGACTTTGACCGTCGCCTCCCAGGCATGCCCGACGCAAACGGGAAATAGTCCGAGCGAATCCCGATGAACGAGCTGGATGCCGCCGGCCAGAAATTCCCCCATTCCCAGATCGGCGTCGAGCGCGAACGTAACGGGTCGGGTTTCCTTTGCCCCAAAGGGCGGCAGCGCGGCGTAACGCTGTCTTTGGGAACTGCCCGTGAAGACGAAGCGCACGATGACGTCTCCCGACGGCTGCTTCGACTCGTTGCGAATCGTCAACTTGAACGACGCCTGCGCCGCTTCATGAACCGTCTCCGGCGCAGCGATGGAAACGACATTCAGCGCTGAGCACGCGTTAAGAGAACGGCGGTATGCCAGGATCTCGGTGCAAAGGAACGCTAGGCCGAACGCCGTAAAGGCACGGCCGTGGAGGAGCAAGCCGATCAGGAAGCAACCGACCGCAAGGGCGGCGAAAAGCATGCCGGGGCGGACGCTCCACCGTAAGAGCAGCGGCAAATCCCGCCGCTCCACTTCGTCGAGGTTGTCCCAAGGCATCGGCAAGAGTCGGCGCCCCCGGCGATCCCAGTGGAGCGAGCGTTCGAGCCATCGAGCGATTTTTTCCGTCGCACTCATCGGTCGCCTCAGGATGCCATTTTTACCGGCACGGCGATCCGACGCATGGTTTCGCTCAGGACGTCGTGGGGTTTGACGCGCTCAAGTCGTGCCTTCGTCGTCAAAGTCAGGCGGTGCTCCAGAACGGCCGGCGCCACCATCTTGAGATAGTCAGGCTTCACGAAAGCTTCGCCGGCCATCAAAGCGAAGGCCTGGGCGCAACGGATCATAGCGATCGTGGCACGCGGACTAGCCCCGAAAGCGAGTTGCGGATTGTTGCGAGTCGCGTCGACCAGATTCATGGCATAGGTGAGGCAGGCGTCCGAGACTTCGACGTGCTTGACGATCTCCCGGGCCTTCTTCCAGTCGCTTTCGTCCACGACCGCGGTGAGGCGGTCGATGGGGTGCTCCAGCAGCTGGCTCCGAATGATTTGCTTTTCGATGTGAGGCGACGCGTAGCCTAAGGCAATGCGCATCATGAAGCGGTCGAGCTGGGCTTCGGGCAAAGGAAAGGTGCCGTGCTGCTCGACGGGATTCTGTGTCGCGATGACGAAAAAAGAGCTGGGCAGATTGAAAGTCTGATTTTCGGCGGTACAGATCCCTTCGGCCATTGCCTGGAGCAGGGCCGATTGCGTCCGCGGCGTCGCCCGGTTGAGCTCGTCGGCCAGAAGCACCGTCGTAAACAGCGGACCTGGAACGAAAACGAACTTTTCCTTGTCCTTGGCGTAGACGGCGCAACCGATGATGTCGGAGGGCAACAAATCAGGAGTGAACTGGATCCGTCTCGTCGGCGCGGCGACGGATTTGGCGAGGGCTCTGGCCAGCATCGTCTTGCCGGTACCGGGTACGTCCTCGAACAGCACGTGACCGCCGGCCAACCAGCACGCTATTGCTTGCCGGATCGGCGCTTCTTTTCCTTGGATCACGGTCTGCACGTTTTGCACGACCCGCTCGACGGTCGTCTGCGCCGCTTTGATGTCCATGATGCCCCCGCCACTTCTAGCCCTGGTGATCTCTCGCCTTATCGGCGTGAGACCGGGACTATGAACAGGCAAGATTTGCCTAGCGGCGCGCGAAGCGAAAAAGCGGTCAAAGGACGAAGTGAAACTTCAAGACTGGCTGTGGTCGGCCGCCGTCGCGGTCGACCGGTGCCAAGCCTAAAGACAACGACGCCTGGTTCTCGTCGCCGGGGGCGGGTCCCTCGGGGCGCGACCAGACGTTGACAATTTCCCAGATCTTGCCGCCGAAGAACAGCGTGAAACCGGCCCAAAACAACGTTGCGTCGTTTGCTGCCACGAAATCGAAGTCGTCGTCGTCATGGCCGTGATCGTCGCCGTCGCCGGACGTTTCCGGCACGTAACGAAGCATCAGAAATAGGCCTGCGGTCTCGATCGCCGTAAACGTCGCGCCCATCGGGAGGTACCGCCCTTGAACGGCGTGGCCGGTCCCAAAGCCCACCACGGTGCCGAGGATCCCTGATCCGACGTACGTCGCGGTGTCCTGCCACCCTCGTGTCGGGGTGTAGTCCGCGCTGGCTGCGGCTCTGGCTGGCAGCGAGGCGAAAGCGAGGCCGAACGCCAGGGAACGCCGCTTCAGAACAAAGCGCTTCTTCACCTTAATTGAAACCTCTGTGTCTTGCATTCTGCTAGCGTGTCGGTGGAGTAGTAAAGCAGCATCTTCGAAAGGAGCTCCGGCGTTTCCGGTGCCTCGAGCTTGACGTAGCCTTCGGGGCAAATAGCAACGACGAGGACTTCGCCTTCGCTCGGCCCCGACAGCTCGAGGCTTCCCGGAAAGAACTTCTTTTCACCGGCGGCGAGCGGCAACCGGTTCTCGAGGATCCAATGCGATTCGCTGAGAAGCCTCCCGCCCTTGGCGGTCACGCCCCAGAAAGCCATGGTCGGTTTCACCGCCAGGACTTCGGCTCGGACTTTCGCGCCTTCGGCGAGCACCGTGCCCGTCGTCCAGGCTTTGACCTGGCCGCCTTGCTCGAAGTAGATCGCGACGCCGGCGCCGCCTTTGATCGTATATGTGCCGTCGGACGGCGAGGGATTCTTGTACAGGACGACGGCGATGACCGCTGCCGCCAGTCCGGCAAGGCCCATCTGCCACTTCGAACGATGGTCGGCTAGCGCGGTCAGGAAACCCGGCTTCCGGGCTGCGGGAAACGTCAGGCGCTTCGGACGCGCCTCCGTCATGAGGCGGCGTTCTGCCGCGAGCTGGTCTTCGGGAAGCGAATCGCCGAGGCCGAGAATGCTCAAATGGCGATCGAGGCGAGACGGCTGTTTTTTGTCCTGGTCATTGGTCACGGGAACGCGCCTCCCGAAACTTGGCTTCCGCTCGCTCGAGGAGCCGTTGCACCGTGCGTCGCGACACGCCCATCATGTCGACGACTTCCGCCTGAGTCATGCCATCGAGAGTGACGTAGAGAAACGCCTCGGCCTCGTCCGGCAGGAGCTGCGCCAGGTACTTCCGGACCATTTGCTGATTCATGAGCTCGTCGCCTTTGGACGGGGCGGGCGCCATGTCGATGGCGGAATCGTCTTCCTTGTTGTAGCTCTCGCGCCGATGCGCCGCCGAGCGCAAATGGTCGATCGCGGCACGGTGGCACGTTTTGTAAAGCCACACGTAGACAGCTTTCTCGTTCGGAAACTGACCGCCCTTTTGCCAGAGCTTGATGAAGGCGTCGTGCGCGATCTCCGTCGCGACGTCGTGACGCCCGACGACTGCCTGGGCCTTGGCGATCGCAGCGCGCGCGAGCTTGCCGTAAAGGCGATCGATCGTGGCCTTGTCGGAGCAGTTCAGGGTATCCGCGGTCGAGGTCATGTGAAGGGATCATAGCAAACCTCACCATTCCGTCGAGAGGGTGATGACGTTCGCCCCGAATGCGAGGACGTCGCCCGATTCCTTGTCTTTGCCGAACGGCCATTCCCGGCGGAACGCCAGGACTAGGGAGGCGCCTTCCTTTTGCATCAGCGACGTGCCGAGGCCGAGGGCGACTTTGGGGAGCATCACCTCGAACTCGCGGACCGGCTCGTCGTCGTCCCGCGTCCAATTGGCCCACATGAAGTCGGCGCCGCCACCGAAGAGGCCGTGCCATTGCTGGCCCGGGAGTGCGAAGCTCGACAGCGTGCTGCCGCTGACTCCCAGCAGAACGCCGAGGGACTTCGCCTGGCCTTCCTGACCGTCGTAGTGCAGCTCGTTGCGGTGACCGCTCAGGTAAGAGACCGCGCGCCAGTCGGAAGACTCGACGCGGACGGCCCGGGTCGCGAGCTGCACCTCGGCGTGCGGGCCGTAGCGAGTGTAGGATCCGCCCGTGTAGCCCACGGCAAGGCCGATCCGGGACATGGGCCGCTGCCCCTTGGCGACAGCGACGAGATCGGTGCGCTTCTCGACGCTGAAGTCTTTCATCGCAAGCGTCGTGGGCCGGTCCGCTTTGACTACCAGCGTCGCCGTGCCGTGCAGGTCACCCTGTCTCAGACTGACGGAGTAGTCGGCCGGGACGAGCTTGGTGGA
>JAYVBB010000510.1:0-2833 GCA_043750715.1 Pseudomonadota bacterium
GGCCGAGTTCTTGCCGGTCTTCGACCGCTTCGGAATCTCGATGAGCTCGACGGCGGACTCATGGAGCGCGCCGGAGTAGTTGGGGAAGCGGGCCCAGTCGGCGTAAGCCTTCTTCGCGACGATCTTGCCCTTCTCGAGCAGGCGTTTCAGCACCAGCTTGATCTCGAACTTGTCGGCGCGGTCCTGAAACCCGAGGGCCAGGTTTTCGAAATCGATGAATACCGCGAGCGCGCGCGGGCCGTTCGGGCCGGTCGGAGCCATTACTCGGCGACCTGGCAGTCGACGTAGACGGTCTTTGGCTTGAAGGCCAGGAAGACGACGACGGCGGAGCGGGTTTCCTTCGGCGTGGAACTGCCGAGCGAGTCATGACGCACGTAGACCGACTCGTCCTTCTCGAAGACCGAGAAGGACCCGGTGTCTTTGAAGTAGATGAGGCCGCGGAGGAGGTACGGCTTGGCTCCCGGGAAGGACGCCGCTTTGCCGGTGTAGTGCTGAACGTCGCTGGCGCTCAATTCGACGAAGGGAGCGGTCTCGAGCTTCTTCACCGCTTCCGCTTCCTGCGTCACGTTGAAGATGAACTTCGGGTCGAGCTCTTTGCTGGTCACCCAGCTTTCGGGAGTGAAGTTGAACCACGGCTCGCGTTGTTTCGCCTCGGCGTCGAACTCGCCGTAGATCTGCTCGTTGTGCTCGTAGCACTTCTTCAGCTCGTCGCCGCTCTTGCCCGTCGGATTGCAGAACTGCGGTCCGCCCTTGTCCTTCTCCGGATCGGGATCCTGGACGTCGAGCTCGGGCAGGGCGTTCGGGTCCGACTTTTCGGTCGAGACGCAGCCCGTCGCCGAAACAAGCGAGAAGCAAAGCGCGAGGAGCGGCGGCAGTGAGCGGTAAAGCATGATCCAAGTATTGGGTATTTCTGGATCTTTAGTCAAGTTCAGTAAGCGGGAAGGTGCGGCGCCTTGGTCTTGATCCAGGCCAGGATCCCGCCCGTGAGACTCTTGGCGTTCCGGTAGCCCAGGGCTTTGAGCTGACCGACGGCCCGCGCCGAGCGCGCGCCCGATTTGCAATGGATTACGACCGGCCGGTCCCGGGGGATCAGCGCGAGGGACTGGTCGAGGGTCGCCATGGGGATCAACAGCGCGCCATCGATCCGGCAGATCTCCGCCTCTTCCTCCGTCCGCACGTCGATCAGGACGTGGTCTTTACCTCCCCGGCGCCAGGCGTCGAGCTCGTCCACGGTCATTTCTTCCTCCTCGGCTGCCGGTTCGGGAAGCGCGCAGGCAGCGGCCGCTTCCTGGACGGTCGTGATCGTCGGCTGCGTTCCGCAGACCGCGCAGCGCTCGTCCTTCTTGATGCGGAACTCGTCGAAGCGCATGCCGAGCGCGTCGAACGTGAGCAGGCGGCCGAGCAGCGATTCGCCTTTGCCCAGCAGCAGTTTCAGCGTTTCCGTCGCCTGAATCAGCCCGACCTGACCCGGCAGGACCCCGAGCACCCCACCCTCCGCGCAGTTGGGCATCTGCCCGGCCGGAGGCGGTGCCGGGAAAAGGCACCGGTAGCAGGGGCTGTACGGCGCGTAGAATACCGAAGCCTGGCCGTCGAAGCGGAAGATCGCCCCGTAGACGTTCGGTTTCTTTTGCAGCACGCAGGCGTCGTTCACGAGATAGCGCGTCGGGAAGTTGTCCGTGCCGTCGACGACGACGTCGTAATCCCGAATCGTCCGCTCGATGTTGGTCGCGTCGAGACGGTAGCGGTGCGGCACGATTTTCAGAGACGAGTTGAGGTCTTTCAGGCGTTCGATCGCGGCGTCGAGCTTAGACGTACCGGCGTGGCGCTCGCCGTAGAGAACCTGCCTCTGCAGATTGGTCGTATCGACGTCGTCGAACTCCACGATCCCGATCGTGCCGACGCCGGCGGCGGCGAGGTAGAGGCTGACGGGCGAGCCGAGGCCTCCGGTGCCGATCAGCAGCACGCGCGCTGCCTTGAGCCTCTTTTGGCCTTCCATACCGACTTCGGGCAGCAGCAGATGACGGCTGTAGCGCGTCGTTTCCGCGGAAGTCAGCTCGACATTTCGCGCCCTTGCGGCAATTTCTTCGGACACGGGGAGCATCGTACCCACATTTTTTTTCGAGCTGGAGCAATCAAAACACCGGAAATCGTATATACCTTGGCTCCCACTTCGAGGGAACTGTCCATGAAATCGATCGCCTTCTTCTTCGTTTCTTCACTGGTAATCGCAGGTTGCGGCCGCAAAGTCGAGACGAAGGACCGCCTCGTCGAGCTCGCGGAATACTCGGCGTTCCACGACATCACGGCTATCGACAACCCGGCCCTCGAAGCGGCGTCCCACGCAATCGTCAAGATCAGCGACTCGTTGGGGAGCGGCACCGGCTTCTTCGTCGACGGCACGGGTAAGCTCGTGACCAACAATCACGTCGTCGGGGTGAAGAACTGCCCGCGCACCGGCTGCTTCGTCACGATCAGCGTCGACTACCAGGTCGGCAGGGAATTCAAGGAAGGCCAGGAAGTCTTCGCCGTGCCGCTCGTCGTTGACACCATGCTCGACGTTTCCGTGCTGCAGCTCTACGAAGCCGACCAGGAGACGCAGCTCGGCTCGCCCGCCTTTCTCTTGCTGACCAACGACAACGGCCCGACGCTGAACGGCACCGAAGTCTTTCTGATCGGGCATCCGGGCGGCGGCATCAAGAAGTGGTCCTCCGGCTCCGTGATCTACTACTACGGCGACTGGATCGAAGCGGACTATTTCTCGATTCCTGGCACCAGTGGCTCGCCGGTGCTCAATGCTGCCGGGCAGGTCGTCGGTCTGAACCACCGCATCGCG
>JAYVBB010000511.1:0-3033 GCA_043750715.1 Pseudomonadota bacterium
ACCCTCGACGTCGCCCGCACCGTGACGCGCGCCTGCGTCGTCGACGCGGCGGAGCACCGCCTGGACTTCGGGGGAGAAAAAGCCGAGCGTCACCTCGCCTACCTTGCGGCCGAGCTCGGACAGACGGCCAAGCTCGCCGTCGCTTCCAGCAACACCTTTCCGAGCGCTTGTGGAATCGCATCCAGCGCCAGCGGCCTCGGAGCCCTCACGCTCGCGGCCGTCGCGGCCTGGACGGGGTCGGCGACCTTCGCCGAGCTCGAGCAAAAAGGCTACTCGCGCCATCGCCTGGCACTGCTGGCAGGCAAAGGCTCGGGCAGCGCCTGCCGAAGCTTCGCCGGCGGCTACGTGCACTGGCGCGCCGGCGCGTCGGCCAGCGAGCAGGACGTGCGCGAACTCCCGGAAGAACGCGGCCGCTTCGAGCTCTGCGACCTGATCGTCGTGCTGTCGGCCGAGCCGAAAAAAGTCCCGTCGACGGAGGCTCACCGCAGCGCCTGGTCGAGCCCGCTTTTCGCGGCACGCCTCGCCGGCGTTCCCGAGCGCCTCCACGCCGTCCGCGACGCACTGCTCGCGCACGATCTCGAGCGGCTCGGTCCGCTCGTCGAAGCGGAAGCCTTGGAAATGCACGCCGTCATGCTGACGTCGACGCCAAAGGCCGAGTACGTGCTTCCCGAGACGAGCCGCTTCATTGCCTGGCTGCGCGCCGAACGCCGCCGCGGCGACGCCGCCGCGTACTTCACGCTCGACGCCGGCCCCAATCCCCACGTTCTTTGCCGGCCGGAACACGCCGACCGGCTTTTGGCCCGGATCCAGGGAGAATTCCCCACGGCGCGGATCATCCGCGACCGCACCGGCTCCGGCCCCTCTCTTGCCAAGGAAAACCTGACGTGAAAGGCCAGACGCAACCGCAGTCCCACCCCGCCGCCATGGCCGCCGTCAAGACGCGCGCCTCCGGGAAAGCGATCCTGATCGGAGAGCACGCCGTCGTTTACGGCGCCCACGCCGTCGCGATGCCGCTCAAGGAAATGCACATGCAGGCGCACCTCGTCGCGACGCAACGCCGGACGTCCGCGGGTGAACCGCTGATCCGCGTGCTGCTGCAGGGGCGCCCCGTCAACGAGCACCTGAAGGGCGTCGTCGACGACGCGTTTCAGGTTCTGGGCCTGGATCCTTACGGCCTGGACCTCGAAGGCCAATCGACGATTCCGATCGGAGCGGGCCTCGGCTCCTCCGCTTCCCTGTGCATCGTGGTGCTGCGCGCTTTAGCGGAGGCCGCCGGTCTGGCTCTGCCTCCGGAAAAACTCGCCGAGCTGGGCAACCGCCTCGAGCGCCGCTTCCACGGCAACCCGTCGGGCCTCGACACCTCCGTCGTGGCGCACGAACAGGTGATCGGCTTCGCCAAAAGTCTCGGAGCGAGCCCGCTCCGCGTCTCCATCGAAAGGGGTCGCTGGCGCTTCGCCCTGCTCGACAGCGGCGCGCGCGCTTCGACTCTCGCGATGATTCAGATCGCCGCGCCCTACTTCCACGGGCGCGAAGGCGAAGGCCGCATCCACTCCTTCGACGTCGAGTCGAAGCGGCTCATGGCGGCCTTGGCAGCCAGTGATCACCTCGCCGCCGCCGACGCCATGAACAACGCTGCCGCCTGGCTCTCGGAAGCCGGAGTCGTCACTCCTGCCCTCGAGAACCTGATCGTGCTCGCCCGTGAGCACGGCTGCCTCGCCGCCAAGACCACCGGCTCGGGAGGGGGTGGCTGCGTTCTCGCACTGCTCTCACCCGACAAAGCGGACCTTCAGATCCAGGAGCTGAAGGCCAAGCTCGGAGCCTCCCAAGTCACCGCCGTCGAGGTGCCCACGTGAAGATCAGCATCGCTTACAGCCCCGACACCGACGACGCCTTCATGGTGCACGCGCTCCGCTCCGGGATGCTGCCGGCCCCGGGCTACGAGTTTACCTTCGCCTCGGCCGACATCCAGGAACTCAACGAAGCGGCGACCCGCGGAGTCTACGACGTCACGGCGATCAGCATCGCGGCGTACCCGAGCATCGCCGACGACTACTTCATGATGCCGATCGGCGCCAGCATCGGCGACGAGTTCGGCCCGGCGTTGATCGTTCGCGAGGACAGCCGGATCCAAACTTCCGCCGACCTCAAGGGCAAGCGGGTCGCGATTCCGGGACGCCAGACGTCCGCCTACTTCGCGGCGCGCGGCCTGATCGGCGCTTTCGACGCCGAGCCGTTGCACTTCCTGAAAATCGGCCCGGCCGTCCAGGCCGGCGAGGTCGACGCCGGCATCCTGATCCACGAACTCCAGCTCGACTGCGAGCAGCGCGGCTTCCGGAAGATCGGCGACCTCGGCCGCCTTTGGCACGACGCCTACGGCCTCCCCCTGCCGCTCGGCGCCAACGCCATCAAGCGGAGCCTTGGACCGGACGTCATCCGGGAAGTGACCGCGCTGCTGCGGCAAAGCATCGTGGTCGGCCTCGAGCATCGGGAAGAGACCCTCAAGGCCGCGCTTTCACAGTCTAAAGCGGAACTCGACCGCGCCGGCGGCGACCGCTATATTGCGATGTACGTCAACGACAGAAGCCTGGGTTTCAAACCCGACGTCAGGGAAGGCATCGGCCGGCTGTTTCAGCTGGGCGAGGCCTCGGGACTTTGTCGCAAGGTCGAGCTGGCAAACGCATTTTACGAGTGAACCTGAGTTCCGGAGACACCGGTGATGAATATGGTCGATGTGGTGGCGAAGAAGATCGCGAGCGGGGTGAGGCTCTCCGACGCGGATGCGCTCGGCCTCTTCGAGTCGCCGGAGCTGGTCGAAATCGGCCGTCTCGCGGATGACGTGAACCGGAAGAAGAACTTCGACGCCGTCTTCTTCAACGTCAACCGCCACATCAACCCGACGAACATCTGTGCGCTCTCGTGCAAGTTCTGCGCGTACTCGAAAAAGCCCGGCGAAGAAGGTGGCTACGCCTACTCCATCGACGAGATGGTCGAGAAAGCCGGCGAAGCTAAAGCCCAGGGCGCGACCGAAGTGCA
>JAYVBB010000512.1:0-1598 GCA_043750715.1 Pseudomonadota bacterium
GCCGGATTCGAGCGCGAGCTTGACCGCTTCGCGAGTGCCGCCGAACGTTTCCGACGAGCCGTCGGCCGTCTGGTTTTCGAGGACGATGATGTCGACGCCGGGGACTTGGATCGCGTGGAGGATGCAGCGCGCGGTGGCTTCTTCTTTGTCGAGGTCGTCTTTGTCCGAGTCGTAGTTGAAGTTCTGGAGCGGCACGATGTGGGCGTCGTACGCGATGCCGTTCGTTCCCTGGCCGTCCCGGACTCCCGCCATGATCGCGGTGACGGCCGTGCCGTGGAAGATGAAGTTGCCGTCGCTGACGTTGGTCGGATCGTCCTGGTCGGCGATGTCTTTCGCCTGGTCCATAAGGAAGTTGGCCGAGAGGTCCGTTTCGTTGACGTAGAACCCCGAGTCGCAATCGGCGATGGTCACGCCTTTGCCGGAAACGTGCGAGTCCCAGGCGGCGGGCACGTTCAGGCGTTCGAGCCACCACTGGTCGGCAAGCATCGGATCCGCGATGACGGTCCCCGGCGGGCCCGGAGGCGGCACGTTCTGGCTGATGATCGAATCGAAGCCCGCTTGGCTGCGGAGCCCTTCGGCGTCGGCGTGCGAGGCGAAGTCGACGGAATGGAAGTGGCGGAAATCGACGCGGCCCTGGGTGGCGTCGAAGATTTTCTTGATCTGGTGATTGGACAATCCGAACGTCACGCTCATCGCGTCGAGCCCGTTCGCCTCGGTGAAGGCTGTCGGCGCGCGCATCATGACGCGGACCTTCGCTTCCGCGGCAAACGCGAAAGACACGACAGAAAGCGAGAAAGCCAAAAGCGAGATCGGAAGCATCCGCATGAGATTGTCCTCAATGGTTTGCAAGATCTCTATAGGGATTTCGCCAAACCGTCCACAGGGTTTTTTCAAGCCTTGCGGACGCCGCCATGATGGCGCAGAAACGGCAGATTTTGCGGATCGAGCGTGCCCTCGGAAGGAGGCAGCCGGTTCTTCTGGTAGGCCAGGAACAAGCCGAAAGATAACAGCAGGAAATTGGGCACCCAGGCGGCGATGACCGGCGGCATGTGGCCGGCCTCGGCGAGCCATTTGAAGGCCATCATAAGGACATAGCCGAAGATGATGGTAGCGATGGCCCCGACGTAGGCGGAGCTCTTGCCCCGGCGCGGGTCGGTGATGCCGAGCACCATCCCGAAGAAGGCGAACGTCACGACCGCGAACGGAGAGCCGAGGCGCGAGTGCATCAGGAACGAAGCGCGGCGGTAGAGCCCTTCGTCCCGCTTCGGATCCTGCGCGAGCTTGCCGACGTACTCGTACAGCTCCATCGGCCGGTAGCTGCGGAAGTCGTCGTCGGCCGCGTCGCCGCCGGCGAGCTGCTCGCGGAAGATGCGCAGCAGATCGATCTCGGCGCGCGTGAACTTCAGGATCGAGGTCTTGTCGGTTCCCGGCCGCGGCGAATACGCGATGCCGTAGTCGAGCGACAGCGTCAGATCCTCGGTCTCGACCGAACCGGAGATCGCGCCCGAAGGCGCGAGCATCGTGAAGTTGTCCTTCTTGTTGTTGGTGCCCGGCGCGATCATCACGTTCTCGAACTTGGTCCGGTCCTCGGAGATTTT
>JAYVBB010000513.1:0-3851 GCA_043750715.1 Pseudomonadota bacterium
CTCGCGGCGCGGATCGTCAGGAAGTCGTGAATGTAGGTGTCGTTCTGCGCGAGGATGTCCTTTTGTTCCTTCGCGGCGACGATGCGGTGACCGGCGATGACGCGTTCGATGTCGCGGCCTTGCTGGACGTCGGCCAGGTTTTTCAGCCATTGGTCCGGACGGTTTTCGGCGAGCCACATATGGACACCTTCGTAAGCGAGGTCGCCCGTAATGACGGCTTTGAGTTCCGGGATGTAAACGACGGTCGCGGCTTCGGATTCACCGGGTCCGAGGTCGATCAGCTGGATTTCCTTGCCTTCGAGCTGCAAAGCCTTGCCTTTGAAGGCCTTCGGCGTCACGTATTGCGACGCCAGGTTGTTGCCGTAAAGCGGTTTCCAGTAAGCCATTTTCCCGGGGCTGATCTTCTTGATTTCGGCGACCACTTCGGGGCGCGCGAGCACTTCCGCTTTCGGAAACTGCTTCAGCACGACTTCGAGGCCGAAGAAATGGTCCGGGTGGGCATGGGTGACGAAGACCTGTTTCAGGTTCTTGCCGGATTCGATGATCATCGCGGTGAGGCGGTGGGCATCGGCGACGGTGAATTGCGCATCGACGAGAATCGCGTCTTTTTCGCCTTGGATCAGCGTCGAAGTAACTTGGAAGCCGGCGGGGCTACCGGTGTAGACATCGACTTTGAGCGGGGCGGCATGGGCGCTGGTGGCCAAGACCAGGGACGAAACGGCGAGCAGTTTGTTCAAGCTTTTCATGGGACTCTCCTGAAGGTTCATTCCCAGGCGGACCATCCGTTTGGGATGCGAGAGTTATCGGTCATTTCGCATGATTTATGAAATCAATAGTCGTGATAGATAACATTCACGCAGTGAATGAGAAAAAACTTTGGCCTTTTCATTTTCTCTCGCATAACCTGCGGTTGGCCTAGGTACATTTCAAAAGTAGAGGACCCCCGCCATGATCAAAGAAGGCACCGTCGTCAGCCTCGCGTATACGCTTACCGACAACGCGGGGGAGGAGCTCGACAAGGCGGACAAGAACGAACCCTTCGAGTACTTGCACGGGGTTGGCCAGATCGTTCCGGGTCTCGAAAAGGCACTCGTTGGCCTCAAGGTCGGCGCGAAGAAGAAGGTCCAGGTCACCCCAGAAGAAGGTTACGGGGTCGTCGAGGAGCAGCTCCGGACGACGGCCAGCCGGAAGCAGTTCCCGCAGGGAGCCGACATGAAGGTCGGCGTGCGCTTCGCCGCCGAAGTCGCCCCGGAGCAACAGATCGTGTTCACGGTCGTCGACGTCAAAGGTGACGACATCTTCCTCGACGGCAACCATCCGCTCGCGGGTGTGACGCTGAATTTCGACGTCGAAGTCTTGGGGATTAGAGAGGCGACGGAAGAAGAGAAGTCTCACGGTCATGCCCACGGCCCTGATGGTCATCACCACCACGACTAAATGAAGATGGGGACAGTCAGGTGCCTGACCCCTCCTACTTCCACCACTTCCGGGTCGGCAGTTGATTCATCTTGGAATCGTCGCTGATCAAAATCGGCGTAGCCACCGACCCCGAGCTCGGCCGCAGGCCGAGCGTCCGGAATGCCAGCCTCCGGAACTTCACGGGGATCTGCCGCACGCCCACCAACACGGTCAGGGATAGCAGCCGGCAACATGCCGACGCGACGAAGATGTACCTGTAGGCCGCGCTCTCGGGGAACTGCGTCAGAATCAGCCCCCCGATCAATGATCCGACCGTCACTGCCATTGCGTTGAACAGGTTGTAAATCGTCAATAGCTTGATCCGCTCTCTCGACGAAATACGGTCGAACATCATCAGGGTCGATGACAACTCGAAGGTCGCCCATGCCGCTCCCGCGAACGCCTGTAAGGCGATCAGCGGATACAGCTTTGGTGCCCAGAACCAAAACAGCGGCAGGGGCGACACCAGCACCCCCGACATCCAGAGTGCCCGGTGCGCCCCGACCTTCTTCACGAAGCGCGCTATCGCCGGGTAGAACACGATCTTCGCGACGAACGACCCGGACACCAGCGCCACGTACTCCATGTACGAGAACTTCACGTGGGCCAGCATGTACGGCGAAAAGAACGGGCTGGCGAGGTTGACGCTGATCTGGGACATCAGGAGAAAGACCAGGAACCGGCCGGCGTCTTTTTCTTTGAAGCGGGCAAGCAGCTCCACCAGCCGAATCTTGGGCTCGGCCTGCGCTTTCAGTCCCGCGTCCGTCTGCGCCGCGAGGCAAGCGACCGAGACCAGGCGGAATGCGAATGCCATCGCGAAGAGCAGCGCGAAGCCGGTGAGCACGCGGCTCTCCGCTTCGTAGTAGTGGAGGAGATAGCCGCCGGCGAGAAACGCCAGGAACGCCGCGAGCTGGGTGATGCGCGAGCGGACGGCCAGGAAATCCTTCAGGACACCTTTGGGGATGATCGTGTCGATCCAGTTGTTCCACGTCGGGCCGGCGGCCATGCCGGATCCCCAGTAGAGGGAGGCGACGAGGAACAGCACGGCGGTGTGGATTTGGCCGCGGAACGCGGCGGCGGCGAGCGGCACGTAAGCGAGCCCCTGCAGCGTTGCGCACAGCACGACCCAGCGGCGGTACGACCCGAGTTTCCGGGCTCCGAGCGGCCCGACGAGCTGCAGCACTCCGCCGGCGATCAGCGGCAGGCTCGCGGTCAGCCCCGCGACGACCTGGCTGAGGCCTACGGCCAGGGCGAATGCCGCGATGTACGTCTCGCCGAACCCCACCATCAGGCTGTAGGTCGCTCCGTCGGCGTAGCTAGCGGCGATGTTGCGTCGGGCGTGGGTAGCGCTCATGGGATCCAAAAGGAAAATGCCGGTGACACCTCAATGGTACCACCGGCATTTGCAAAACCCGTGCAGCTCGAAACTGCTAGGGCGGACGACTCAGAAGTCTTCTTCGCCTTCGCCTTCCGGGGGAGGAACGTCGTCGCCAGCCGGCGGCGTTTCTTCTTCGGCGGCAGGCGTCTCGGCCGGCGCGGCCGGAGCGGGAGCGGCGGCGGCAGGCTTGCCTTTGCCGGCCTTCGTTTTCGCCGTGGTTTTCGCCTTCGCGGGCTTCGCGGCAGTTTTCGCCTTGGCGGCCTTGCCGGCGGTGCAAGCTTTGCCGTTCCACGTGCAGCCGGTTTTCTTGCCGCATTCCGCTTGGGTTTTGGCCGCGACGCAAGCTGCGCCTTTGGCGAACGCCGGCGCTGCGGCGCCCATGAAGAACAGTCCAACGGTCAGAGCCAAAACGCGCATCAACGACGCCATCACAGCACTCCTAATAAGACGAAAGTAGGGAAAAACTTCCTAGGTGATTCATTCTAGCGGCGACGCCCGGAGGCGTCCAGATCCGTAAATTATCTTTAATTTCGTTAACTTATCTCAACACGTCGGTAATCGGCGTCAGCGCGAGCTTCAGCTTGTCGGCCGCGTCGGCGTTGGCGGCCTTGAGGCTGTTGTTCACTTCGTTGTTCAGGTTCTTCGAAACCTCGGGGCCGAGCACCTGGGAATACACGTCGAGGCCCATCACCCCGAGGTCGACGCCCATCACCTTGGCGTTGTTCGCGGCGTTGAACTGGCGGAGCTTCTTGCCTTCGCCGACGCCGAGCGTCACGGCCGTCAGCTTCGGGTCCACCGTCAGGCCCTTGTCGTTGATCCGGATCGCGATGTCCTGCAGCAGGATGTAGAACCCGCTGTTGCCCGACACGGCGTTGGACAGCATGTTCGCCGCCTTCTGCAGGAACTTCTTCGTCTTCACCTTGTCGAACTGGAACTGGCCGCTGATGGTCGGGTAGTTCGAGCCGATGCGCGGCGGCGCCAGGTCCTTCTTGCAATCGATCCGGCAGGGAGTGAT
>JAYVBB010000514.1:0-4446 GCA_043750715.1 Pseudomonadota bacterium
CCGAGGTGGCTCAGACGATGGGCGAGGGGAGGGTGAGGGTAGTCAAAGACTCGGGCGTCGCGTTCGAATGCCAGGTGTCGCTCGTCTACCGCCCCGAAAACGCCCGCTCGGAGGCCGCCCGGACGCTCATCAAGCACCTGGAGACCACCGTCAAAGGGCTACAACCTTTGCGCGGTCTCTAATCTACGCGTGTGGTATAGAACGAGCTGAACCGCTTCGAGGAGCCGCCCATGCTTGCACGCCTTTTTACCGGAATCGCGATGACCTTCACCGCCGCAACGGCGATGGCGGCGGAGCCCATCTACATCCAGCCCGGCCAATGCATCATGATCGGCGGGCAACAGGTCTGCGCCCAGGTCCAGGCCGGCAGTAACCTACCCGTGAAGTCGGATGTCCTTTATGTTTGCCGCTTCGGCGAATTCAAGGACTCGGAAACGCCTGAGATGAAGAGCTTCGCGCTGTTCCAGATCCGGGTGAACGACCACGGCAACAAGGTCGAGACGTACATCAAGAACTTCGGGATGAACGGCAAGGACGCGTGCGAGCGCGAGCTTGCGGAAAAACAGAAGTCCTAACTGCGGTTGAAAGCTACAGGTCTAGCTGACGCGCGAATGGGACGGTGTAAACCGAACCCGTAGCCAGCGGATACTTCCAGAGCGGGACCACGAACGAAAAGTTCCACTCGTGGTCGACCTTGCCGTCGACGACGTCCTGCATCGATGCCGCCGCCTTTTCGACGTCCTGCCGCGATGCATAGCAATCGCCATGGGTCTGCGCCACGCGGTCCCAGCGTGGATCCTGTAGCATGAGTGCCAGCGCGCGCTGGTTCCCGGCGAGGCTCCCGCCCGGCAGAAACGTGAACAGAGGCCCCAGGTAGAACAGGTCCCCCGGAAACAGCGTCCGACTCGCCGGGTGGATGAAGCAGCTGTCTCCCTGCGAATGCCCGGCGCAGGGCACCGCCTCGACTCCGGCAGCGATCGGTTCCGCTGTCCCGTAGCGTCCTTCGAAGGGAAAAGGGGCGACTTTGTAGACCGTCAGCCACTGCGAAGCGTCGCAGGTGTCGACCTTGCAGTACCCCGCCTGTGACGGTGCCAGACGAATCGAATGGTACTGGTGCAAACGGCGTACGTGGTCGAAGTGAAAGTGCCTGAACACCTTCGTCGCTTCCTGCACCTTGCGCTCCAGCTCCTGTGGCACCGCCGCCCCGTCGCCCCAGCCGGCGTCGATGAGCAACGCGTCCTTGGCGCCCTCGACCAGGAAGGCGTTCGACGATTCCTTGTCGGTGGGGTCCGCGAGGCAGGTGATTGCCCCGTTTTGAGAGAACGTCAGGTAGGTCGCGACGATCAACGCGTTCAAGCTCACCCCTTTGCACCGAATCTGCACGCCAGTGTCTCACCCTTTTCATGCCTTCGCGACGGCTTCTGCACGCCCCAGGGCGAAACTCTCCTCAGGACTAGTCCCAAGGAGATCAACCAATGCCGCCGATTTACCGCAAGCTACTCGCCATTGCCGTCATGACCCTCGCTCTGCTGCTTCCCCAAGCCGCCATCAGCAATCTGGTAGACGAACGCCAAGCCCGCCAGAAAGAAGCGTCCGACGCTCTGGACAAGGATTTCGCCCTCGACGGCGAGGTGCGTGGGCCGCTGCTGCAGATCCCGACGCGGACGCTCGCCAAGGACGGCAAGTGGGAGATCTCAGGCCAGATCCTGCTGCGGCCGCGGGAGGCGCGTCTGGTCGGCGATCTCGACGTCGGACTGCGCTACCGCGGCATCTACCAGGTGCCCGTCTACCAGGGAAAAGTGGAGTTCGACGCCGTCTTCGTCGTGCCGGAGTCCGGCGACCGGGGTGAGGTGCTCGACTTCGACTGGGAGCACGCGCGGGTGCATGCCTTTCTGAGCAAGGACTTCATGCTGGCGGAACCCGGCGTCCTCGAGGCCGGCGGAGCCACCGGACGCATGACGATCGGTGACACTCTCATCGGTCGCTCGGTCGTCAGCGTGTCGTCCTATCTCCCCGGCACAGGCTTCGCCGCCGGGCGCGACCTGCCCGTAAAAGTGACGCTCGGGATTCGCGGCGCGCAGAACGTGCGGTTCACGCCGCTCGCCGAGACGGTCTCGGGAACGCTGCGGTCCAACTGGGCTTCGCCGAGCTTCGTCTCCGGCTGGTTGCCGGACAACCACGACATCGGCGACAAGGGGTTCACCGCCGAGTTCCGCTCGTCGATGCTTCCCCCCGACGTCGACTTGGCGTTGCAGAGCGGCAGAATGGACGTTTGGACGTCACGGGCGCGGTCTTTTGGCGTCAACCTGATCGATCCGGCGTCGCACTACGTCCAGGCGAGCCGAGCCGTGAAATATGCAGCGCTGTTCGTCGTCTTGACGTTCCTGACGTTCTTCCTCTTCGAGGTGCTGGCCGGCGTCCGGTTGCATCCGATCCAATATCTCACCGTCGGGGCGGCGCTGGTGCTGTTCTTCCTGCTGCTCCTTTCCCTTTCGGAGCAGCTGGCGTTCGGGTGGTCCTACCTGATCTCGGCGATGGGCGTGATCGCCATCATCGCGGGTTATGCGCGCTCGATCCTCGCGAGCCCGCGCCGCGCCGGCGCCATCGCAGCGGGACTGGCGTCACTCTACGGCTTCCTGTTCGTGCTGCTGCAGCTCGAAAGCTATTCGCTGATCTCCGGCTCGCTCGCGCTGTTCGCCGTGCTCGCGGCGTTCATGTACCTGACGCGCCGGGTCGACTGGTACGGGATCGGTCCGAAGGGCGCTAGCGCGACCGCAGTCCCTTGAGGCGGGCGCCGGCGGCTTCCAGGGTCGGCGTGCCCTTGCAGAACGCGAACCGGACGTAACGGAGCTTTTTCGCCGCCTCCTGATTCCCGGCATAAAAAACCGAGATCGGGATGGCGGCAACCTTCGCCGTGTCGATCAGCCAGGTGGCGAACTCGAGGTCCGGCACGTCGCGGATGGCGGAGTAGTCGGCGAGGACGAAGTAGGTGCCTGCCGGCACCGAGCAGCGGAATCCCGCGTCGTTGAGCATTTCGATGAGGGTGTCGCGCCGCTGGCGGTATCCCCGCCTGAGCTCGCCGTAGTACTCCGGCCCGAGTTTCATCGCTTCGACCATGCCCGCCTGCAGCGGCGTCGCCGAGCAGAATACGGTGAACTGGTGAACGGCCCGCAGGGCCCGGGTCAGGGGCTCCGGCGCGAACGCGTATCCGACCTTCCAGCCGGTGAAGCTGAAAGTTTTGGAGGTCGACGAGATGGTGATCGTCCGCTCGCGCATGCCCGGCAGCGTGGCCAGGGAGCGGTGGGCGGCCGGTGCGTACACGAGCTCTTCGTAGACTTCGTCGGTGAAGACGAGCCAGTCGTGCTTTTGCGCCAGCGCCGCGATGGCTTCCAGTTCGGTCTGAGTGAAGCAATGGCCCGTCGGGTTGTGCGGCGTGTTCAGGACGAGGGCGCGGGTCTTCGGCGTCACCGCCTTGGTCAGCGCATCGACGTCGAGCCGCCAGGTTCCCGGGGTGAGCGGCACGCCGACGAGGCAGGCACCCGCCGCATGCGCCGCGGCAGGATAAGAGTCGTAGTACGGCTCGAACGCGATGACCTCGTCGCCCGCGTCCAGCAGCTGAAAGGCGCAGTAGAGCGCCTCGGTCGCGCCGGAGAACACCGTGACCTCGGTGTCCTTGTCGAAGGCGAGTCCCGTCCGCCTTTTCTGGTGGGAGGCGAGCGCCTCCCGTAGCTCGGGCAACCCCGTGGCCGGCGCGTACTGATTTTTCCCGCCGCGAATCGCGGCGATCGCGGCGTTTTTGATGACGTCCGGCCCGTCGAAATCCGGAAACCCCTGCGCCAGGTTCACCGCTCCCGTGGCCAGCGCCTTCTGGGTCATGACCGAGAAGATCGAGGTGCCGAAGCGGTCCCATTTGGTTGGTATGCGCACTTTCGCGCCCTTTCGCGGTGATCTCCGGGTCTTCCTTCCACAGCTACCCTTGGGCAGGACCAAAGTCCAGGCGAAACGCGGCCTTGAAGTTAAAGCCCGCGGAGGGGCCTCCGATAGCAACCAAAGAGACATCACAGGAGTTTTTTGCCCGTGCAGGTCCGTATGGTCGGCGCCACTGACGTGGGGCGCCGCAGAAAATCGAATCAGGACAGCCTCTACTACGACGAACCCGCGGGTTTCGGCATCGTGGCGGACGGGATCGGCGGCCGCAATGGCGGCGAGATCGCGTCGAGCATGGCCGTCAACGGTCTGCGCAAAGCGTTCATGAACTCCGACCGCATCCGTCACGAAGAGATCAATCCATTCCTGACCAGTTCGATCGACAAGATGAACATGGAGATCCTCGAGCGCGGCCGGCGCGAGGCGGAAGTGGCGGGCATGGGCACGACGCTGAACTGCCTGATGTTCGTCGGCGACAAGCTGCACCTCGCGCACGTCGGCGACAGCCGCTGCTACCGC
>JAYVBB010000515.1:0-2713 GCA_043750715.1 Pseudomonadota bacterium
GTCAGCGCGATCAACGTCACGTCGAGGCTCTGCGGACGATAAGCGCGCGGCACGACGGCGTTCGGCAGCGAAACCATGCCGTCGCCGAGCGGCTCGTCTTTCATGGATGCGAGGAACGGCACCAGCATCGCCTGCTCGACCTGGCGCATCGACATCGCCGCGATCAGCTGGCCGCCCTTCAGGCTAGCCAGCGGCAACGGCGCGAGGTTGGCCGGGTCGATCGCGGAAGCGACGTGGAAGACTTTCGTCTTCTCGCCGAAGCCGTCCTCGTTCGAGCGCGTGAAGTTCGCCGTCTTGATCTTGTCGGCCAGGTGCGTGCGGCGCGCATCCGGAGAGAGCGATGCCATGCTCGCGACGGCGATGCCGACTTTGCCCATACTCGCGGATAGGGCGGCGGGAATGAGCGGAGCGACCGTGCCGGTGACGTTGCTCATCTGCTGCTTGACCTTGTCGGCGAAGAGCGCTTTGACGACGCCGCCGATCGGCGAGCCGACGGTGACCAGAGCCAGCGTGCGGTCGCGCAGCGTCTGGTTCGTCGCGAGCAAGTCGAGCGCCATGTTGCCTGCAACATCGTGGGCCCAGATCAGGAAGCGGCGCTTTTCGCCGGCTTTCGAGACGGCGGCTTCCCAGTCCGTCTTGAGCTTGTCGGCGGCGGTTTCGAGGTTGGCGATCTCGCCGAGCGAGATGTACTCGACCTGGAAGTTCTTCAGCCCCGCTTTCGCCCACTCGGCGCGCGCTTCCGCGATCGGACCTTCGGGAGTGAACATCGAGCCCACGCCGCTCACGACGACGACCGTCAGGCCGTAGCCCTTGCCTGAGACGGTGTCGTTCAGCATGCGCATGCCGACGCCGTCGGTGCGCGCCGTGGGTTTGCCTCCGCTGAGGCACGTTTTGTAGGCCCAGTGGACGTCGAACAGGTTTGCGACGGCGGTCTCGTAGACCCGGTCGGAAGCCGCCATGGCTTTGATAGCCGCTGGCAGATCCTTGTCCTTCAGCTCGATCAGCCAATGCGCCGCTTCCTGGCAGCCTTGGTCGCCTAGCCGGCCGGCCAGCGCCTCGAGGGTGCGGAAGGCGACGTTTTCGTCGAAGTTGGCGAACGTCGGAGAGGACGAAGTCCCGACGGCTTCCTTTACGGACGAATTCGGATCCCCTTTGGGCTTGCAGGCAAACGTACTGGTTGCCAACAAGCACAAGGCGGCGCTGCGGTAGAACACCGGCGGCATGAAACCTCCGCAAGGACTAATTAGGGAATTGCTCCCCTATTTTTCCAGGGACCGCCCGTTTTGCCAAGAAATCATTCGAGAATGAGATCGCGTTTATGGCCTTCGCCAGCCGTCTCTTCGATGAACTCGATGATGGCCGAGGCGACGTCTTTTTTGGTCGATTTCTCAATTCCTTCCAGGCCCGGCGACGAATTGACCTCCATCACGACCGGACCACTGTCGGCGCGCAGGATGTCCACCCCGGCGACGTTGAGTCCCATGGCCTTGGCGGCTTTGATGGCCGTTTGGCGCTCGATCGTCGAGATTTTGACCTGGATCGGCTTGCCGCCGCGGTGGAGGTTCGACCGGAACTCGCCCTTGGGAGCCTTCCGCATCATCGCCGCTTGGACTTTGTCTCCGATGACGAAGCAGCGGATGTCCTCGCCCCTGGCCTCTTTGACGAACTCCTGGACGATGATGTTGGCTTTGAGTCCCCGGAAGGCCTCGATCACCGACTCGGCGGCGTTCTGGTTCTCGGCGAGGACGACGCCGATGCCCTGGGTGCCTTCGAGGAGCTTGACGACGACCGGAGCGCCGCCGACCGACTTGATGAGTCCTTTGACGTCCCGGGTCGAGTGGGCGCAGCCCGTAACCGGCAGGCCGATGCCGTGCCGGGCCATGATCTGGAGGCTCCGGAGCTTGTCGCGCGAGCGGGCGATGGCCTGGGAGCGGTTCAGCGTGAACGTCCCCATCATCTCGAACTGCCGCGTCACGGCCGCGCCATAAAAGGTGTGCGAGGCGCCGATACGCGTGATCACCGCGTCGAAGCCCGTGAGCGACGTGCCTTTGAAGATCACCTTCGGGTCGTCCCGGGCGATGTTCATGAAGCAGCGGAGGTAGTCGATGACCTGGACCTTGTGGCCGCGTGCCTTCGCCGCTTCCACGAGCCGGGCCGTCGAGTAGAGAGAAGCCTTGCGCGACAGGATGGCGATCTTCATGGCTTCGTCTTCTTTCTTTTGAGTCGGCCGCCGCCGAGGTAGGAGCGGCCGGAATCGACGACGAACGAGCCCTTGATGGCTTGGCGCCCGATCAACATGCGGAAGCCCATTTCGTCCCGCGACACGAGCGTCAGCTCGACCGTCACGACCTTGCCGCCGATCATGACGTCGGTGCCGATGACGGGGCGGAGTGTCCGCTTGCCGCCGGAGTCCTTGATGTTGCGCTCTTCGAGCAGCGGGGCTTCGCAGTGGACGATCCGCTTGGTGCTGCGCTGCTTCGGGTGGATCTCGAAGCAGACGTGCGTCTTGCCGTGCTTGGTGACGTAGAGGATGTTGATCGCGTGCAGCGCCGAGGTGCGGGCGCCGGTGTCGACCTTGGCCTTGATCCGGTCGACGCCGAGCGTCGGCAGGGCGACGTACTCGCGCCACCCGATCGCGGGAAGGTTCGAAGGTTGGGGAGTTTTGGTCGCGACGGTGTTCATTTGGTTTCCAGGCGCGCTACGGGTCTATGGT
>JAYVBB010000516.1:0-3659 GCA_043750715.1 Pseudomonadota bacterium
AAGACGCCGCAGCCCGTGGATCCGTCGCTCGTTTGCGCGCTGGCGGCCGGCATCTGGTACGAAGGCTCGACTTACCTCCCGACGCCTTTCGCGCAGCAATCCGTGGGCGGCGGCATCGAGGAGGAGGCTGCGACTAGCGGGTCGACGCCTTTTTCAGCTGCTTCGCTTCGGCCTTCTTCGCCAGGCTGACGCCCATCTTGAGGCCGCCGGCCGTGATGCCGTAGGCGCCGCCGATGCCGATCAGACAGATGATGACCCAAGCGAACGACGGCAGGTCGAGCGCCTGGATGAGGTCGAGCGGGCGTTCGCCTTCCGGCAGGACGGCGGTTGCGCCGGCAACGGCCAGGACGACGACCAGAACGTTCCAAAGGGCGGAGCGCCAGGAGAGTCCCCCGACGCGGCCTTTCAGGTCGTCCTGATGCTTTTGGTAGCGGCGCATCGCGTAAAACTGCGCGGCGAAGAGCGCACCAAGGAAGGTGATGCTGTTCGGCAGCTCCCGCCCCGTGAAGTAGTCGATAACCAAGTCCAGAATCGCGACGACGACTGAGACGACAAGCTGAATGCCGAAGAGCTTCAGGCTTTCTTTCCAGACGTTCATCCGCCGGCCTTGACCATCTTGGCGAAGTCCGCGGCTTTCAACGAGGCGCCGCCGACCAGGCCGCCGTCGATGTCGGGTTGGCCGAGGAGCTCGGCGATGTTGGCTGGGTTGGCGCTGCCGCCGTAAAGGATCCGAATGGAGTCGCCCTTGGCTGCATAGCGCGCCTTCAGAATGCCACGGATCAAGGCGTGGACTTCCTGCGCCTGGGCGCTGGTCGCGGACTTGCCGGTACCGATCGCCCAGACGGGTTCGTAGGCGATGACGAGGTCTTTCGGATCGGGCACGGCGTCCAGGACGGCTTCGACCTGGCGGCGGACGACGGCGTCGGTCTGGCTCTTCTCGCGCTCGGCGAGCGTCTAGCCGACGCAGACGATCGGCATGACTCCCAGGGCCAGTGCCGCGACCGTCTTCTTCGTCACGGTCTGGTCCGTCTCGCCGAAGTATTGGCGGCGTTCGCTGTGACCAATGAGCGTCGCTGTGACCCCGAGCTCCTTGATCATCCCGAGCGAGGTCTCGCCGGTGAAAGCGCCGTTCGCGTCGGAGTGGACGTTTTGGGCGGCGATGCGAATGCCATGCTTCTGGCCATGGAACTGCGCTTCGTTGAGCAGAGTGAAAGGCACGGCGAAAAGGACCTCGGTTTTACCCTTCGGCCCGAGCTCCTTCGCGAACGAGTCGAAAAACTCCGCCATCTCGGCGTTGAGCTTGTTCATCTTCCAGTTGCCGGCGAGGAGCTTTTTCCGCATGGGTCACGCCTTCAGGACGATGATGCCGGGAAGCGTCTTGCCTTCCAGGAACTCGAGCGCGGCGCCGCCGCCGGTCGAGATGTGCGTCATCTTCGCCGCGACGCCGGCTTGGTTGACGGCCGACACCGAGTCGCCGCCCCCGATGACCGTCTTGCCGTGGCTCCTCGCCATCGCGTGCGCGATAGCGGTCGAGCCTTTGGCGAATGCCGGCCACTCGAAGACGCCCATCGGGCCGTTCCAGAAGACGGTCGACGAGCGCTCGATGACGTCGGCGTAGGCCTGCATCGTCTTGGGTCCGATGTCTAGTCCCATCAGACCGTCCGGAATCTGCGGGGTCGAGACGTCCTGACGCTCGACGCCTTCTTTGAATTCCATGGCGCAGCCGTGATCGACCGGCAAGTGAATCTGGACGCGGCGGGCTTCCGCGTTGCGGAAGATGGACTCCACCAGGTCCATGCGATCTTCCTCGACGCGCGAGGAACCGACGGCGAAGCCTTTGTATTTAAGAAACGTGTACGCCATCGCGCCGCCGATGATCAGGTGGTTGCACTTGTTCAGCAGGCTGAGGATGACGGCAATCTTGTCGGAGACTTTGGATCCGCCCATGACGACGGTGAAGGGCGCCTTCGGCGCAGTCATGATTTCCGAAAGTGCTTTGATCTCCTTCTCGATCAGAAAGCCGGCGGCGCGCTTGTTCGGGTTCAGCAGCTCGGGGACGCCGAAGGTCGAGGCGTGCGCCCGATGCGCGGTGCCGAAGGCGTCATCCACGTAGAGGTCGATGCCGTGCGCCAGCTGGCGGCAGAACTCGGGTGAGTTCTTCGTCTCGCCGGCGTTGAAGCGGAGATTTTCCAGGAGCACGAACTGGTTCTTGTTGAGCTGGTTCAGGACCTGGTCGGCGGGCTCTTTGTCGTAGTCGTTGACGAAGACCACGTCTTTTTCGAGCAGTTCCGCCAAGCGGGCTCCGATCGGCTCGAGCGAGTACTTCAGGTCGACCTCGCCGTCGGGGCGGCCGAGGTGGCTCGCGATGGCGACCTTGTTCGTCCTCTCGAGGATGTATTTGACCGTCGGTAGCGCTTCCACGATCCGGGTCTCGTCCTTGATCACGCCGTTTTTGATCGGCACGTTCAGGTCGAGGCGGAGGAACACTTTTTTGCCGGTGAAGTCGAGATCCTGGAGAGTGCGGAGCTGCATGGACGCCTCCTAGCGTTTTGGGCTAGATATCACTTTCGAGCCTCTCGCAAAACCGGAGACTTATGGCGCCCGCCCACCTCTTCCTGATCGACCCCCTCGAGTCCCTGAACAAGGAGCTCGATTCGAGTTTGCGGCTGATGTTCGAGCTGAAGGCGATGGGGCACGACGTTTTCACCGCCGAGCCGCGCCAGCTCGCCTGGCGGACGGGCGGGCACGCCGCGGCGGCGTCGCGCGCGATGACGTTCGGCAAGAGCGCGAAAGAGTTCACCGCGGCCGCTCCGGCTTCGCGGTCGCTCGGCGACTTCGCGGCGATCCACATGCGGAAGGACCCGCCCTACGACCTCGACTACATCACGACGACCTGGCTGCTCGACGCGGCTCCGAAGTCGACCCGGGTCTATAACTCCCCGTCGGCGCTTCGCACTTTCAACGAAAAGCTCGCGATCCTGCGATTTCCCGAGGCGACGCGGCCCGCTCTCGTCAGCGCTGATCCCCAGGAATTGCTGCGGTTTGTCGAGAAAGAAGCGCATGGCGACGCCATCCTGAAGCCGTTGACGCTGTTTGGCGGCCGGGGCGTCGAGCGCCTCGAAGCGAAGAAGGATCTAGACGCTGCCCGCCGGAAACTCGCCGAGGAGACCGGCGACGGGATGCACCTGCGCCTGATCCAGCCCTTCGACCAGGGCATCTTTCAGGGCGAGCTGCGGGCCTTCACGGCGTTCGGCAAGCCCGTCGCGTGGTGCCTCAAGAAACCCGCCAGCGGCCAGTTCCTCGCCAATACGCGCGCCGGCGCGACTCTCCACGCCTATACGCCCACTCCCGAGGAGAACCGCCGCGTCACCGACGTCGCTCAAGCTCTGTTGAAGGAAGGCGTCGTCTTCATCGGCTTCGACGTGATCGGTGGCTACGTCTCGGAGATCAACATCACGAGCCCTCGCTTGCTGGCGGCGCCTGGCGACACCACCCCGTACTACAGTCAACTCGCCGAACTGGTATCCCAAAATCTCGCGTGAGGCCCATTGAAACGCCTCATAAGGCTGTTTTCAAAGGGTTTTTGGACACCCCCTCAAGTTTTGGCCAAGTCGAGCCGATAAGATTTTCAGCTCCTCTTCCGCCTTTAAAAATCTCGG